>NZ_JAUBQU010000177.1:0-8523 GCF_036701435.1 Microcoleus sp. Pol12A5 | reverse complement strand
GGCTTAACCATAGACCCAGCTCAGGTTTGAGAGATTTTGTCCTATTATACTCTGCCTAGAGTGACAGAAGAGGAATACAGCGGATTGCAGTCGCTGATGGTACAACAGCCCTGTGCGGGCTGCATTAATGATGCCTGCACACCAAGAGCTTTTTGGCTTTCCCCAGACTCAGAAAGTAATCCGCTGTAGGGGTTAGGGGCGATCGCTTTTTCGCTGTCATTCCCCAGACTATTTGCCAAGATCCGTAGGGACGAATAATCCTTCGCGTCTAGATGCAAAATACACACTGCGGCTTCTTGCTGTTCCTCACCGGCAACAATTTCTCTTTCTTTTATCTCCCCATCAGATTTAGCATTCACTAAAACCGGCTCTTGAACTTCCCCACCTGCAACAATTTCTCTTTCTTCAATCTCCTCTGTAATCGGTTTTTTTTCAACAATATTCTGAGACTTTTTCCCTTTGGCCGACTGAGGAGAAACCCTCGACTTAGGATTAGAAAAATCCGAGTCAGTCCCATCTTCACCGAAATTTTCCTTGAACCGCTGACGCAAAATTGCCGGCGCCTGGGAAATGCGCTTGCGGACGTTATCGTAGGAAATATTAAGTTGTTCTGCAATATCTGGATAAGATAGCCCTGATTCAAAATGGAGAATAAAAGTCTCGCGCAATCTATCGGGCAACTCATCTATTGCCTCGCGAAAAAATAATTCAACTTCTCCCCGCATAGCAGCGCGAACAGGTGTTTCTTCTTGGCTAATTAATTCGGTTTCGTTTCCTATAGCAATGGTGTCTAAACTGTCAACTCCTACTGCACCCCTGTTGCGCTCTCGATGGATATCGGCGCACAGGTTATAAGTCAGTTTGGTTAACCAAGCCTTAAAGTTTTTGATATCATCCGTAGAATCTCTTGCTTTTTCCCAAGCTTTCAGCATCGCGCGACTGAGGGCATCTTCAGCATCGGTTGGATTGCCCATCCACTTGCGACAGCAACGGTAAAGATAATCTTGATTATCCTGCCATAATTTCCAAAAAGCTGAATCTATATCTGGAGTGCATGAGGAAGGGACTGATGCAGAACTAGAAATTAACATCTGTGGGTGCCGACACTCTAAGTGGACAAACAACTGGCGATTAATTTAGGCCGTAATTTACCTAGCCTCAGATGCACCTATCACCATGTTGACTCACCACTCAGGCTCATGTCAGTCGGAAAAGTCGGATCTTTTAAGTCGGAAAAGTCGGAAAAGTAGGATCATCGCGGCTATGAGTGCATAGCTGAGACATCCCTTGGCAGTTTTAGGAGTTAGGCAAACGGCTTTTTAACACTATTGGTAGCGTAAGGTGCGCCATAAGCACCCTACAGATAGAGTTTATGCGTAATTCCTAAGTAGCGTGTGCGCCATAAGCACCCTACAGATAGAGTTTATGCGTAATTTTTCAATTTAATGTCACCAAGCTAAAATCTGAACTTTAAGATTTAAAATCCTTGAACAGAGGATTAAGCCACAGCAGAATTGTCTGTTTTAATTGATTTAATTCTCGATACACTTCTTGTTTGACCCACTGCCCGATCGCGTCGAAGGGTGTAAAAATTTGACCCACAGGCCAGCTAACATCTTGCCCCAATGGCGTTTGATGGTTGCCGGCTAAAGTCTGAACTGTAATCATGTCCGGAAATCGTGCTTTTAGCAGTTTGGTTAACAGCAGAGTTTGGTCAATGTTGTCGCCGTTAAATTTGACTAAAAGATTGCGCCGGATTTGATAGCTATCTTGGACGAGGCGATTAGTCTCTTGTGGGGAAGGGGTAAACTCGACGTTAAAGACGGGGGAAATTTGCTCGACGATCGGGATTGCTTCGGATGCCGCATAATTGTTGAAAGAAATCAGAATATTGCCTGCCCTTTCTACGTCAAATACAGAACCGATCAGCAAGTGCAGTTTGCATCCCATGCTGTGTCCCATACCGTAAATGGGGAGATAGGAAGATTTGAGCAATTTAGTGCCGCGCAGGCGATCGAGGGCATTTTCAAATTTGTTGAGGACATCGCGGGCGATCGCAATATGATCCAAAGTATTGACAAACGGCGTTGCTACTACAAGATATCCTTGATTCCCCAAAGCCTCTAACAGCCAGCGATAGGTGAGTTGCGGTGCTGTCGCCACAAATGCGCCGCCGAGAAAATGCACGATCGCGATCGGTCTTGAGGGAATTAATACCCAATTGCCAGAAATTTCTTGCCAGTCCATAAATTCAATCTAATTCCAAATAAAAAGGCGAGCTTCTTCTGAAGGGAGAAAGCAGAATTTTTTCTAAATTTTTGTTTTTATTTTATGTAGTAAAAAAGCGCTTGCTACCCATTTTTTCATTCAATCAACTTTGCTCTTTACTTATATTATGATATTTAGTGTAACTGTTGTCGCAGCAAATAGAACGATCGGCGCACGCTGCTATTTGCACGCTGTATAGGGTTGAAGCTGGCGGCCGAATAAATCAAGGCTGACATCGGCTGGTGGCTTTCAAAGATTTGTATATCGTGTCCCATCGCACGGCTGCAAGCCACTGTAGCTGGTATTGCCGGTAATTGACCAGACAGGATATTAACAGTCAAATACGGCTCCCAACCCCAATATCGCGTATTAACAAGTCTCTGGGCGATCGGCTTCGATTCGGCTTGATTGGCAGCACCTAATTTCTTCACTAAACCCGCATACAACTGTCACATCCTTTAGGACAGCCCCCCGATTTCAGACGATCGCTGGGGGTTTAATTCTGGCGAATGACCCATACCTTCTGCCGTTTGATGACTCAACTTTTCGTGAGCCTTCATCCATTTCCACTTGTGCACAGTAGCTTGAGGATTGAGCACTGTGGTAGCCACGCCGTAAACAAGAGTCGGCAAAACCTCCCGATTTAACCAACTTTGTCCCAACTTTCTCATGTAGTGCAGTGCCAAAACTTCTCGAAATTTGTTAAGCCTTTGCAAAAGCGGCAAATTCTTAAAACATAACTGTTCGTACTCGTGGAGTGATAACTCTTTTTCTCCCCGCAAGCGCCGCAGTTGGTTTTCCTTGACACAATCAGAAGCTATACGCTTTTTCAGCCAATGCTTATCTGTGAGAGAGTTCCCTCTAATTCGATAATTTCCCAAGGGTTCTGTCGCCGCTAGCAAGCCATACTTTTGAGCAAGTTTGGTAAATAACTCTGTATCTTCTCCTACCTGCCAATCTTCTGCAAACCCGCCTTCCTTGAGAATAATGGAGCGATAAACTACAACAGAAGACGGGAAAACCCAAGGACTTTCGCCTGTCTCCTTAATCGCCTGCATTTCTGCTTTAGTTGTAGGATAGGTGGGAATATAACTCAACTTTTTACCGTGCTTGTCTAAATATCGCAAAGCGTGAGCCACAGCTTTGACTTCGGGATTGTCTGCGAGCATCTTCAAACAAACTTCTAACTTATTGGGTTCCCAGGTATCGTCGCTGTCGATAAACGCTACATACTCGCCTGTGGCGCGATATATCATTAAATTTCTAGACTTAGAAACCCCGTAATTCTGGGGATTTCTGAAGTATTGAATTCTCGAATCTTGCTCGACCAGCTTAGCAGCAACTTTGTCTGTAGCATCAGTAGAAAAGTCATCAACAATTAAAATTTCTAGATTCTTGTGGGTGCCATTGAGTACGGAGGCAACTGTCTCAGCCAGAGTGTCGGCAGCATTGAATGCAGGAATGATTACACTAACTTTTTGGCTGTTCATAACTTGCATTAAGGTGTGGTTTGGTAGTTGTTCGCCGAAGTATAGTCTCTCAGCAGACACTCTAACTCCTTTACGTGCAAGTACCTGTAGCCAGGAAACTTGCCTAGATACTGCCAATATAACAGGCTTACCAACCTCAGTGTTATCTACCATAAGGGGGGAAAGCCGTTAAAAGACGGAGTGCAGACTATTTGGGAGGCAGTTTTTCTGACACAGACCTCGGTTGCTAGGCATTTAGGGTTTGGTAGGGGGATTGGAATTTTCCTAAAGTCGATCGCATCTTTTTGCTTTAATACCGCTTACCCACAAAAACTGGGCCTCACCCAAAATTATTGGCTTGAGAATTAGATATCTACTAAAAAACCTACTTTCTGACTCAGATAGATGTCAGTTAATCGGCGATCGTAAAATTTTTTCTCCGACCCCCCCTGGCGGGGGACTGAGGTCAAAGTCCTGGCCACAAACCTGTTTTATTGATTAACTCATCAGTAGAACAACTTCCGAAAAACTGATCTGCTAAGTCTGCTATGTGTGGCATTACCATAGCAATCACCTAAAAGTGTGAGTTAATTATTTTTGAGGTTTCATTTACTGGGGATGCTTAATCAGGCTAGGAAAAAAAATAATTTGAAAATTCAGAATATTTGTGAATATTGGTTTCTCTAATTTGCCTCTTTAGCATTTCCTATCGTAAATCAGCAATGCAGTTTCTCGCCGATTATCAGCTTTTTTGAAATCACTAGCTTTTCAAAAAAGATGCTTTTTTCAACTTGTTTAATTATTAAATTGCCATAAGGTGTCCCTCTTTTCTCTATTCCTCTTGTACCGCGAGAGGTTCCCAGGGTCAAATGGTTTCCCCATCTGGCATAACAGGTAATTTATTTGCGGTTGAACTCAGTACCGCTAGGTGTTAGGGAAGATGCTTCTAAAAGTATACTATAAAAAATTCTCGCCTCATCCGTAAAAAATGTTGCCAAAGTTCTTGAGCAAAGTGCAAATTTATACTTGTTACCTAACAGTCTTGGTGTTGGGCGGCTGCCAGCAACAGCTACACCCAACCTTGCAGCAGCAGCGCAGCAAACAGGGCATGGCAGTTTCAGCTCACCCTCTGGCGAGCGCTGCGGGGCTGGCCCTGCTACAACAGGGAGGCAATGCAGTGGATGCGGCGGCTGCTACGGCTTTGGCGATTTCGGTGGTGGAGCCTTTTTCGGCGGGTATCGGCGGCGGGGGTTTTTTGCTCCTGCGGCGGGCCGAAACGGGGACTGTGCAAGCGCTGGATTTCCGGGAACGAGCTCCGAAACGGGCGGCGCGGGATATGTACCTCGACAAGCAAAGTAAGGTGCGCCCAAGGGCAAGTCGGGACGGGCATTTGGCGGCGGGTATTCCGGGTACTGTTGCTGGACTTTATACGCTGCACCGCGAGTATGGTAAGTTGCCTTGGGCTGCGGTGGTGGCGCCGGCGATCGCCCTGGCTGAAAAAGGCTTTCCGGTAAGTTCGCGGTTTACCACGGCTACCGGGCGACGACAGGATGTGTTCAAAAAAAACCGGGCAGCGCGGGAGGTTTTTACTCGTAGTGGCATTTTATACCAGCCGGGTGAGCTTTTGGTGCAGCGGGATTTGGCGCGGACTTTGCGGCAGATTGCACAAAATCCGCAGAGTTTTTATACCGGGGACATTGCGCGGGCGATCGCCGCTGATATGGCTAAAAACGGCGGCATTATCACTCTCGAAGATTTGAAAAACTATACGCCGATTTGGCGAAATCCGGTTTGTGGCAACTTTCGCACTTACGAAATTTGCGCGATGTCCCCTCCTTCTTCCGGCGGTGTTCATTTGTTGCAAATCTTACCCCTCTTCTGTCACTCTAGGCAGAAGAGGGGTAAATATTCTGGGAGATACCGAGCTCAAGAGGTTGGGGAGGCAAAGTCCAGATACTTTGCACTTGCTGGCGGAGAGCATGAGGATTGCTTATGCTGACCGGGCTGAGT
Organism: Microcoleus sp. Pol12A5; assembly: GCF_036701435.1. Lineage (NCBI taxonomy): Bacteria > Bacillati > Cyanobacteriota > Cyanophyceae > Oscillatoriales > Microcoleaceae > Microcoleus > Microcoleus sp. Pol12A5. The sequence goes on along the minus strand of NZ_JAUBQU010000177.1, from coordinate 2,776 downwards.
ATCTGGGCGACCCGGATTTTGTGAGTGTACCGGTCAAAGCTTTGACTAGCAGCAATTATGCCAAATTGAGACGATCGCAAATCCAGATGTCAAAAGCCAGACCCTCTAGCGAGGTAAAGGCTGTTGACGCTGAAACTTTGAATCGTCTGCTGTGGGAGTCTCCCGAAACTACCCACCTGACGGTAGTCGACGAAGAGCGCAACGTAGTCAGCTTAACGTTTACGGTGAATGGGGGTTTTGGGGCTGGAGCCGTGGCCGCGGGTACGGGAATTTTGCTCAACAACGAGATGGATGATTTTGCAGCGGCGCCAGGAGTGCCGAATTTGTCGTCTGGTTTGGTGAGCGGGGAGGCAAATTCGATCGCCCCGGACAAAACTCCTTTATCCAGCATGACGCCGGTCATCGTGACAGAAAATGGCAAATTTCGCCTTGCTGCGGGAGCTCCCGGAGGCAGCACGATTATTACCACGGTGCTGCAAATTGTACTGAACGTATTGGTTTACGACATGAAAGTCGGCGATGCTGTGTCTGCACCTCGCGTACACCACCAGTGGCAACCGGATCGCCTGATGGTGGAACGGGGAGGTTTTGAGATTGCGACGCTTTCGGAGTTGCGGCGGCGGGGACACCTGATTTCCGAACGTGACGACTGGGGCAATGCCAATGCGATCGTCCTGACTGCAGACGGTTGGTTGGAAGGGGCTGCCGATCGGCGCGGGGAAGGAGAAGCAAGGGGATTTTAGTCAACAGTCAGTCGATTAGAGATTTTAGATTTTAGCGGGGAGCGAGACTTCGGTGACTCAACGATTTGAGATTTACTCCACAGATGAACCTGAAATGTTGAACTATGGTCAAAAATTTTGATATCTCTAGGACAGGAATCGGGCGCTTGTATACGTTTTTTGGGCGAGGTCATCTTTCCTGAGTCATTAGCTATTAGTCATTAGTCATTAGTCATTTGGGATCTCGCAAACGGTATTTGAACCCGGTTTCTTTTGTCTCCAGCGCCTAAGTCCTGAAATTATTCGTCTATGTACGTTTATTTTTGCATCCCTATTTTTGCGCTGAGGTTTATTGGGTGACTAACTACCAACATTTACCAAAACAAATAATCACCAAAAGCGTATATTCACTTACGTGTAAAGTTATGGTAAAGGCACTAGACATTAATAGTTATATAATGTAAAAATTAAGTTGTGGATAGGATAAGGTTTGTATCTTCCAGGAAAATTTTATGATAATTACTCACAAAATTGCTGCCTTAACAGCTACATTAACTACTGCTCTGAGTTTGTTGACAGCGCCAGCAATGGCATTTTCGGTAGGGGCAACTAATAACACTGAAAATTTAAAAAATAATTTATTGGGGGCTAATACAGCCGGGTTGAGTAATTTCTCTGTTTCAATTACGGGTAATTCGGCTGCTTTTGGTACTTTCACTAATGACCCCTTCGGTTTGACATCAGGTGTTGTTCTGAGCACGGGTAGAGTCGGCGATATACCGGGTCAGAATCGGAAAGATAACTTCACGACGCAGGACAGCGATTTAAGCACGGACTTTGGTCATAATGGTGAACAGGGGGATCTGACTCAGCTAAACCTCAGCTTTTTTGCTAATAGCACGGTTGAAAAGTTGTTCTTTCAATATGTATTTGCTTCTGAGGAGTTTCCTGAGTTCGGCGGTTCTAAATATAATGACGATTTTGAACTGCTGCTGAACGGCATTAATTTGGCAAAATTGAGCGACGGAAAAACAGTTACGATTAATAATCTTGTTCCCGATCCATATAATCGCTCTAAAGATCACCCCGACTATGTTGACAACCCAAGTTTCACAGGTATTGCTGCTAACATCATTAAGCTGGACGGTTTTACTAAGGTTTTAGGTTTTGAGGGTTTGCTCAAGAAAAATCAGACGAATGTTCTCAGTATCCGCATTAAAGATGTGGGCGATGGCAAGTTAGATTCTGCTGTATTTATTAAAAGCGGTTCTGTGGGAACGGTCCAACCTGAGCCGGTTCCCGAGCCAATGACTGTGGGAGGTTTGATGGCGGGAAGTGCTATGCTGGCTGCTGGACGAAAGTTACGCAATCGCCGTGGCGGAAGTAATTAATAACGGAAGGAAGAAGTTCGGCAACGAGCAATGTACGGGATGTAAAGGATAGAAGGAAGTGCGGGAACGGATTCGCTCGACGGATGTAACGGATGCCAGTCCGATGGAAGTCGGAAGAAGTGAAAAATAGAACAGGAACCATTTTGGCGGTTGCTGTAATATGAATCTCGATTAGCCCTGTTGGAGACAGAAACGGGGTTTGATGAACGAAAAGACCTCGTTGCAGTTCTTAAACCGGGTACAAAACTCGGTTGGTGCGATCGGGATCGCGTAATATCATGTCAAGTAATTTAACCATTATGGGTACGCAGCGAGGAATGCAAGTCCTCATAAAACTATGACGGCGAATGCCCTCACTACGAACCAATTTTATTGCGGTTGTTCTAGCGTATACAATATAAGTTTTTATCCCAAATTCGCAAAGGGCGAATTTTTTTGTATTTGGAGTTGCAGCAAATATTGCGCGTAAAACCCGCGTCTACAACGACTGACTAAAAACTAAATAATTTAGCTATGAACAGTACCATCGGGTAAGATTGTACCTGTTAATGTAGTCCGGGTAAGTTTGACCATAACTCGATCGCCATAACCGATTTTCGCTCCTGTTAAGTCAGCACCGCTCAAGTCAGCACCGCTCAAATCGGCTCCGATTAAGTTGCTTTC
>NZ_JAUBQU010000315.1:0-1097 GCF_036701435.1 Microcoleus sp. Pol12A5 | reverse complement strand
AGCGTGCAGGCTCTCTTCAGCTCTTAGGCTAGAACGGTATCAAGGGAGCCCCGGCCACTACCAGGGCGTCCCGTTTAACAAGTTGAAGCTGGAGCTGGAAGGCCCCAGTGGATATTCAACATGTCAAGTCTACACCTGAACGTCGGGGTCGATGTTTCTAAAGACACCCTGGATCTGTGCTTCTTTGCCAAAGACCAAATCAAGCACAGCTTCACAGTCAAGAACTCTCCAGCAGGGTTTGAGCAGATTGTAAAGAAGCTGGAGAAGATGGCTCCTAAAGACCAGTGGAGGATCACGATGGAAGCGACCTCTTCCTGCCACAAGGCTTTGGTGTGGCACCTGGCTGAAGAGGGAGTCCCTGCTGTGGTGATGGCTCCTAATCAGGCTAGAAGCCTTGCCAGGGGTCTTGGAATCATTAGAAAGAATGATGCGACAGACGCCTATGTTCTGGCTGTGTGCTCGCAGAAGAACTGGAAAACCCCCAGGAAGCCTCCCACCAAAGAACAGGCTGAACTTCAGGAGCTTTCAAGAAGGATAGACAGCCTTAAAGCTCAGGCGGCTGACGAGAAGAAGAGAATGGGCAAGCCTTCCGCCTGTGCAGAACTCATCAAATCCTGCACGAGAGTCATCAGACTTCTTGACAAGGAAATCCAGCAGGTGAGCCAGCTGTGGCTGGTAAAGCTGAAGCAGAGCCAGGAGCTTGTGAAGAAGCACCGCCTCATGCTGAGCATCCCTGGTGTGGGCCCTGAAACAGCCCGCAAGGTCTTGAGTGAACTCTTCTTGACAGATGAACTAAAGAACGTCAAGCAGTGCATCGCCTACGCTGGGCTGGCTCCGCAGGAATGTTCGAGCGGGACGAGTCTTAACCGAAAAGCCACCATCCACGGGACAGGCAGCAGATTCTTGAGGACAGCTCTTTTTATGGGAGCCATCTCCTGTTCCAGACATGATGCTGAATGCTCAGCCCACTACGACCGAATGCTGGAAGCCGGAAAACCTAAGAAATGCGCTCTGGTCGCCATCATGGCCAGAATGCTCCGCCGGATTGTGACAGTGGTCAACAGAGGAACCGAATGGACCCCAACCCCTTGACAATT
>NZ_JAUBQU010000176.1:0-8585 GCF_036701435.1 Microcoleus sp. Pol12A5 | reverse complement strand
AAAAAGACGCTTTATTTGAGCAAGATTTTTAAGTGGTACGGCGAGGATTTTGTAAAGGCGGCGGGTTCGGTGGCTGAGTATGTGGGCGGTTATTTGGGGCCGGAGGCTGCTGTGGGTGATGGATGGGCGATCGTTTTTTTGCCCTATGACTGGAATTTGAACCGGGTTGATGGATAAAATTTGCGCCTAGGGATAGGTGTTTTTTTGAGGGGGTAATTTTTTTAGTCTGTCGTTACCCCTTCAAATTGCCAGATTCAACAGGGCGATCGGATGACTCCGAGGCGATCGACTGTGACCAGGTGAGAGGCGATCGGACTGCTGGCACTGGCAAGGGTGAAAAATGCACCATTTAGGGCGGTGTGTGGGGTTTTGGGGTTGATTGGATGGCTGGCACGGCTGAAGGGGTGAGAATCGCACCACAGCCACGGCTCAAGCGATGGGAGCGGTGGTGGTCATTAGATATCAGTTATTAGTTCTCAGATGTCGGAGCGCTGGCAAGGTCTAGCGCGGTCGGAGATGTCGGAGAGGCTGGCACAGGTCTTTATGTAAAGAGTTGATGTTTAAGTATTATTTCGGTAGACACTGAATTGAAAAAGGTTGAATATGCAATAAGGACTTGTAATCCCTTTCTTTTGGAGAAATGATAAATGTCTAATCATAAAGATGACTCTCAAGATAAAACAGAGGCAATTGGGTATGTAGCTGGTGGTGCTGCGGCTGGAGCAACCGTAGCTGGTGCAGTAGGTGGGATGGGTTTAGCAGTTGGTGGAACCGCTGTTGCAATTGGTGCAGCACCCGTTGTTGCTGCTGGTGCTGTTGTCGGTTTAGCAGCATACGGACTCAAGAAATTGTTTTTCAATTAAACGAAATTTTAGATATTTTAGGGAAGAGGTATGGATGATTTAAAAATGGCTGGTTTTTTTAGCAGTGTAGCCGCTGCTTTTGGGACAGGCTCTGTAACAATTGCTACAATTACTTCTTCAGCGCCTGGAATTCTTGGAGTTATTGGGTTTACCACCACTACCACCGTAGCTTTACCTGTAGCGAGTGTTGTGGCAGTAGGAGGGTTGTTAGCTATTGGTGTTAGAGAAGGATTAAAGATTGCCCACCAACAATCAGAATCTCAGTAATAATCCAATTTTAAAAACCTGTTATGTAGAGTAAACCTGTTATGCAGAGTAAACCTTACCCTACCACCTTGCCGTAACAGTTTCAAGCGCTAGGCTGGGAAAGTTTCGTTTCCCAGCCTAGCTTTTGCCACGGTCGGAGCGCGGTGAGAACGCGGTGAGAGCGCGGTTAGACACAGAAAACCCGCCAGAGTTGGACTCTAGCGGGTTCATGATTTTTTGATAATGTTGATAGTTTCAGTTGCGTCTAGGCGACCAAAGTTTCCTTTCCTCATACTTCTTTATATTTCGCTCATATTTATAGTTGAAAAATGCTGAAACAATACTTACATATTTTCCTTTATGGAATTTCCATGTTGTTAAATCATCAAGATGATTAATGAATACATCTCCTGTTGTTTCCATACCACACCCATGAAAGTACAAAGTAAGTACAATATCATAAACACGAAACATCAATCGTCCAATATTTTTTAATTCTTTAGCTGTCTCAAATCCTAAAGGACGCCCTTTTTCTATCGCTTTCAACCGTTCTTCAATTTGTTCACGTGAAACATGAACATAAGCACAACAGTCACGGTAAATATTATATATATCATCAATTAATTGCTTTTCCTTATCTGAAGGAAGTGCCGTTAATTTTAACTGATTTCTTACATCAATTGTAGAATTAACATTATTCTTTAAAAATGCTAGACGTTCTGTTAATTCCGGAAATGGTGGTTTTTGTCTTGCAGCGCATTGGTCTACATAGAGATTTTTAACTATGTTCTCAATGATATATCGTAGTTCTCTTTTAGCAGGATTTATTAGTCCTTCTTCTACTAAATGCAATACCGCAAAAAGAGATTGACCTATGTCATCTGTACAGTTAATCATTAAGGAATTTTTAAAATATTCACCTGCTCGCTGACTATAAATTAAGCAAATACGGAGTACATTGCTAATATCGTAAGTCATTCTTCGGATGTGTTTTAGCTCACTTTGATAAGCAGGTGATGCCACTAACTCTTCTTGAGCTTTAACTCTAGCTTCGTGTTCTTCCTTTCGCTTTTTAAAATATTCGACATAATCAAATTCGACAAAATCAGAGTCTTTTATTGGATCTACATGACGTATCCCTTTATTTGTAATTCTAACAGCAGCGTATCCAGGCGTTTCAAGTAGACCTTCGATAGACGAAATTTCACTAATCAAACCTTCATCTATTAAAAATTTTAATATATCGTATAATTCCTTATCTTGAATATTTTTGTATCTTGCAATGTGTGAATTTGTGATACCCGATACACCTTTTATTTCTAAGTCGTAAATAGTATTTAAGACTTCTAATCGTTTATTTTGTGTTCCAAAAACTTCATCTTCAGAAGGCATTTTGTCACCTCGGTTGATTGTAATACTTTTGTACTCTAACTTTAACATAACATATAAAGTATTTACATACCACATCATCCATTTTTAAAGGGTTACAGGGCTTAGGCGGGGAAATGTGAGTTTCCCCGCCTAGATTTATTTAGCAAAGTAAGGTTGATGATATTCTCACGTCACTATCTAAAAATGGTGTGACTGTTAGCGAAACTTACAGGTTGCAATCAACCTAAATCCCTATCAGGGATTGAAACATGGCCTCAATCAGGTTGAGGGTGGAGATTTTCACTAATCGGTAGGTGGTTAGATGAATGCTAACCAATTAGCTATTGATCCGCCCTTAAACCTCTCCACTCAAAATCTGTTGAACCGTCAAACTTAGCTGTGGAAACATCGGAGATACGATCGCCTCTCCATCCCGAAACACCCCAACCTCAACATATTGCCCATCCTCAAGCCGCAAAACTGTCACTACTTGTTCAATTGGATCGATAACCCAATATTCTGCGATGCCCCGCGCTGCGTACTGAGCTCGTTTGCGTTGGCGAAGCCCTCGAAGAGGATCGTAATCCTGATCCCTGCCCACTCTACCCGGACTCACTACCTCCACAACAAACCGAGGAGGCAGCATATCGAAAGTGATAGTTAGCCTGGTTGCTGTCAGCGGAATATGTTCAGGTTCCAGAATTATCAAATCGGGGTAGCGGTTGGCCGCATCTCCCGATCGCAAAACGGCAACTTGAACCTCGCAATTATGCGTTTTAATCAGCCTGAGTGGCACTAGCCCGCTGCTAGCAAAATAGAAAAATAGATAGTTAGCAATGAAATTATTAGGTTCAGATTCTGGTGGCAAAGCTATTAACTCCCCATCAATTAACTCATAGCGTTGACCCGTATCATTTGAGTAATTAAGGTACTCGTCAAAAGTTAATTTTTTAGATTGAGCTTGTACCATAATATTACATTCCTTGATTTATTCGTTTCTTTCTGCTGGGAGTTTGTTTATATATAAACGGTTTCAACAGCCGAAGGATATCAATCAAATCTGCTGTGCAAGTTCAGCAGGTGTCCCAGCTTCCATCGACAATCGAGCCACACATGACATATTAAAAACTATCACAGTTCAAATCCAATACGGTTCAGTTAAAACTGTTTATTCCTCGGAGATCCCCCTAAATCCCCCTGATTGTTGGGGGACTTTGAGTAAGATTCTTGTCCCCCCCTTAAAAAGAGGGACTTTGAGTAAGTTCTTGTCCCCCCCTTCTTAAGGGGGGCTAGGGGGGATCGGGCTTAACTAAACCGTATTGAGTTCAAATCCTCTGGAATATTAAAAATGATTTCAGATAAATTTCGGCGCGAGTTGCGAGAACAAGCCAAACTCTGGCAAGCAGAAGGACTCATCGACACTTCATTCTACCAACAACTTTCCGAACGCTACCAATTCTACACACTCGAAACCGCCTCCCGCAACCGATTCCTCAGCATTCTGATGAGTCTCGGCGGCATTCTCCTCGGTATAGGAGTCATCACCTTTGTAGCCGCAAACTGGCAAGTTTGGTCGCGCGAAGTGAGAGTTGCACTGCTGCTAAGTCTTTTCGTAGCAGTCAATGCGGCGGGTTTCTATCTGTGGCGAATTCCCCCATCCCGAAGCAACAACTCCCATCCCAATCTGCCCGCAACAAAAGGGCGAAACAAACTCCTAGGTGAAGGATTGTTGCTGTTAGGTGCTCTGATTTTAGGAGCAAATATGGCATTGATGGCGCAAATGTTCCACATTGGCGGTTCTTCCTACGGACTTTTCCTTGCTTGGGGAATCGGCGTGCTCGGAATGGCTTACAGTTTGCGGTTGACTTCTTTGGGCGTTTTGTCCGCACTTTTAATCGGTTGGGGCTATTGGTTTGCCCTGTTAGATTGGTCTTCCAAAGTCGAGTTTTCTTGGCTGGAAGTTTTGGTGCGGCAAATGCCGATCGCAGCCAGTATAATGTTTGTGCCGCTGGCTTATTGGTGTCGATCGCGTGCTATTTTTGCCATAGGTGCGATCGCGATAATTTTTTCCCTACAAGTTTCTATCGTCCAAGGCTTAAATCTAACCTGGGGTACAGCAATTTTTTGCGCCCTACCGCCCGCTTTGCTGTGGGGATACGACGATGCAATCTGGCCGAAAGTACGCAGCAAGCTGTTTCAACCTACCGCCCGCAGTTTAGCCCTGCTGTTTCTCGCCAGTTTATTTTATTTTCTTTCTTTCCACTGGTTGTGGCAAGATTCGCCGAATCCTGCGCCAACGGAGTCGGATTGGGTTTTGCTGGCAAATGTGGCTGTTTTGGGCGGTTTCACGGTGTTTGAGTGGCTGCGCTTGGGACGTTTGGAACTCCGGCGGCCAAGACAAAAAGCAGTGGATTTGACCACAAGTGCGATCGGCATTTTAATCCTCGCCAGCGCCTTAATACCGCTTATTCACCTCAGTTTTACCCCCATTCCTCAATTAGCAACTTTTCTGTTCAATGTTTTATCATTTTTGCTCGCTGTCGGCTTAATTCGAGAAGGCTTAGCTTTAGGAAACCGCCAGACTTTTTGGGGAGGCATGGTATTAATCACCCTGCAAATTATCAGCCGAGTGTTTGAATATAATACAGGATTGTTGCTCAAATCTTTTGTATTTGTTTTGTGCGGAATTGGCGTAATTGCTGCGGGTTTGTGGTTCGAGCGCCACTTCGCAAAAATTCCCGATGAATAGAAATTATTCATCTCTCTCTTCTCTCACTCAGCGCCCTCTGCGTTCTCTGTGGTTTAATCATTCCGAAACAACCGCAAACAATATAACCCATACATAACATGAACACAAACAACATTGACTTATTAGTTAACAATCCAGATACAACAAATCTGTTTCAGCTTCCCCCAGAAGCAAAACGCCTTCCCGCGTGGCGAATGTGGGTTCCTTTACTCTTGCAAATCGGACTAATTGCCGCCGTACCAGCTCCCGCAGTTTACACTTTTATTACTGGCAAAACAGTTGTCCTGCAAACAGCACCAGTAGACCCTTACGACTTTTTACGCGGATATTACCAAGTTTTGAGATATGATATTTCCGATCTCACAAATCTCCAAAAACTCCCCGACTGGAAAGATTTACCTACCGAAAAAAAACCTTGTCCGCCCGGAATTGTTTGTCCAAAAAATACGCACAATCTCAAACCACAAACCAGTTTTTATGTAATTTTAGAAGCGCCAAAATCTGCGACTAATCCCGGTCGCCCCCAAGCTTGGAAACCCGTCCGTGTCAGTCTCAAAAATCCCACCAATTTGCCCGCCAATCAAATCGCAATTAAGGGCAAATATAACGGTTGGCAGATGGAATACGGCTTAGAAACTTATTATATGCCAGAGGATGAAAGGGAAAAAGTCAATCAGGAGATTACCGAAGCTCAAAGGAAGCAGCGACAATCATTTTTGGTAGAAGTAAAGGTTGACAAAACAGGCCATGCTGTGCCTGTGAGTTTGTGGGTGCGCGATCGCAATTATCGATTTTAGCTGATATCTTGCACCATTGTCAGCAACAGGCTGTCCGGCCTGTTCCACAAAATATAAATTTTCTCGCTTCACAGGCCGAAAAGCCTGTTCCTAAACAAGTAATTGAGAATGGTGCAACATATGAGTTTTAGGCAATCAGGTCAAAAGGTCGATCGGCTTTTTGGTCTAAGTTTGAGTATTTTAGCTTAGGGAGGGGGCTGCTGGTGGGCGATTCCCTACCGCAACGGACTCGCACCCGCGTTCGGTATAGCTTCGCTGGCGCAGACATTTCAATTGCCGACAACCCAAGAGAATCTATTAAGATATATAAGACTTGTGCAAATCTTGCCAATTCAAGGGCGCAAGTCATGACTCTACTGGAGCTTCTCATGTTAGCCGAGCTAATCTCTGCCAGACGAATACTCAAGACCAAACTCCTCGACTTCTTAGGACTTCCCGAAAATTGCCAAGACAAAACAGATCATCTCGTCAACCGAATTGTATCCCTGCTGGAAGCAAATCCAGCCGAACAAGAAAGATTTTGGGAGACATTCAAAAGTGAATTAGCCGTCGATCCTGCTGAATTAGAAGCAATGCTCAAGTGTTCGCCAGCAGAACGCCAGCAGTGGATTGAACAAGATAAACTCCCTGTTCTAGAATACCGCTCTTTCCGCAAATCAGGAATCCATTTAGAATATCCCGTTCACGACAGAAGATTCATCTTAAGTCTAACGCCAACCGATATTAATAATTGGCGCAAAGAACCCAAAGGGCTGATTAAAAATAATCGCCCAATACCCCCCCCAATCAATACAGAAAAACCTGAAGAAAACGAACAATCGCGAGTAGCTTTTAGTTCCGAGTGGGAAAAAATCATTGCCGACTGGAAAGAACAAGGTTCGGCGGAAATTTCAGCAACATTCCAGCTAGCTTACTGGACAGTTTGGGCGTCGCGGTGGGCAAAAGAAAATCAGCTCAACAGCTTTAAAGCAATTAATAAATATAAGGAAATCTACGAAACTCACCAGCACGAATGGTACGAGCGAAAAAATCAAGCAGTCAAGTTACTGATTGAAATGCCCTACGCCATGCTTTACTTCTACCGTCCGGCCGATGCTGACAAATTATATCTCGAACTGTGCGACGACCACCAGGAAATGATGAAAGATGGCTACTATTGGGATAAGTGGGATTTTTTCTATCAGAACCGCAAACTTGTAAATAAGTGCCGCGAATGCGTGTACTCCGAAACCAAAGATTATTACTCGCTTTACTATCTCGAAATCAAGAGCGACAAGTTTCCCGATTTTAGTTTTTCTTTCCACACGCCCTACACCATCGGCAGAAAATTTTTGCCGCATCCAGAAACGCTGCCTTATGTAGACCACGTAGAACAGGACGGCATTTTTCGCTTTGGCCGCCCGCTGCTGGAACAAGAGAAAGCTATTCACACAGAAAAAGATGTATTGCTCAAGTTTGAGGCGGCTTTGGCAGCAGCGAAAAAGTTTGTTTAGTTAGGAGTCATTAGTCATGAGTCATTAGTAGACTTATTGCAGATTTTTTGAGTGCTAGGGAAACCGCAGATAAACGCAGATGCTTTTCCAGAGCGTCGGCAAGAAAAGGTGATTTTGTATACTAATGACTGTTGACTAATTATATCAAATTTATTCTCTTTATCTGCGTGAATCAGCGTCAATCCATTGTTATCGGCGGTTAATACATTCTCTTTTTTTAACCGCAGATGATGGCCGATCGACACAGATTAACGCAGATAATAAATGAGAGAGATTCTGGTTGCACCCGGGGTGATTTTTGACGGTTGACTGGATTTGACACCCCACGATGCTACCGGATTTGATATAACTTTTGAACTTGGATTACTTGAATGCTGCAGCCAGCAGAAATTTTGGGTTGTTGAGCTTCTTTGAAATTGTACGATCGCCATTCCACCTCTGCCAACAAAGTTTCCAAGTTAGTTCCGCTCAACTTCCATGCAGTTTCAGTCTCAAACAACCACAAAAATACAGCCAACCCTGGCAAAAATACCGGATTTGTGGGTAGATGAAAATCTACCAAAATGAATAGACCACCGTACTCGATCGCGCGCTACACTTCTTAAAAGATTTGTCGCAACTGTGCCGATCGTATTTCGTGCATCGCAACGCTGGTGTCTGCCAAGTCAAACTGACAGTCGGCAAAAGGCCTCGAATCGGCAAAAGCTTCTACATAATTGGCTGATGGCACATTTTTTCTGGCCGGTTGCAGAGATATTGGCGCAGCGTCAACTCCTGTGACATCCTAGGAATATTGCACCAGAAATTGCTTCATTTGACCGCTACCGCAGCAAAGGTCTAAAACTTTAGCTTCGGCGCTGACGGTCAAATTTTATCAGGCTAGTTGGCCCAAACGAGCATTGCCGCCTACGCTCACTCGCAGCCAGACGCACGATCGCATCCTAGAGCCACTGATACCGATAACTTAAATCTCTAAAAAATGTTGCCACAGTCAAAATTATGTATACCTTGCTATCGACTTAAGATATTATTAAGTTATATGATAAAGATAAGTAACAGAACTGAG
>NZ_JAUBQU010000314.1:0-1101 GCF_036701435.1 Microcoleus sp. Pol12A5 | reverse complement strand
TCTTCCTCAGTAAAGATAGGAGGCCACAATTCCGAAACTGGCAATTCCCAACCGGGAAAAAGTTCTGCTACTGTTAAAATATCCCCATTTCCTAAAACAGTCGGTTCACCTGTAGAGCGATAAATAGTCACTGTTTCTTCATCAGGATCGATCAGAATTCCGACGGTCGCACCCAGTTCTATAAACTTCAAAACCTTGGTTTCTATAGGCTTAATGCGATCGCTCAAAGATTTAATCTCAACCACCAAATCGGGGACAAATTCTCCAAAATAACGCGGACTTTGGCGCAAGCGGGCGGCGCGCACAAAAGCAACATCCGGCGCTTTGACATTCGTATCCGGCATGATGAAACCGCCTGCGGAGTCAAAGACTCTCCCCAAGCGACGGGGATAAACCCAGTTACCCAGCAAGCGAATCAAAATACTGCTGATTTCACTGGAGGCGATGTCTGATGGCCCCACAATTGAAAGTCTGCCGTCTTCTAGTTCAATTTTGTAATCTAAACCCGCTTCGGAAAAAAGGGTTTGAACTTGGTTTAAATCTTTGAGTGTCATCGCTGGCATAAGAATTTTCTCCTATTCCGATCTGAGCTTTGATTTTAACACGAGTCAAATTTCTGAATATTTGAGGGATTCAGGCTATCTTCCCGCAAATCATCAATCAAGCTGAATTGAGAAAGGCGATCGCACCGGATAAATAAACCCGGTTTCTGGGATGAGCGATCGTTCTTATCTACAAACATTTACCTCTAAAATAGTCGAGATTGACTTATCCAGAGTTCTCCTCCGACTACGCCTTGTCAAGAGGCGGTAATTTCATCATTCGATAATAACTTAAAAGCTTATATATACTTATATATATGGTGGCACAGATTCCCATTATTTAATAATACGTCAAGTGGCAGTAAAAAGCAAGGGGCGAGATTAAAAAAAATCCCGCCCCAGCTTCAATTAAAAACTACCTTTGATCCCAAGCCTTAGCCGCATCAGCCACAGCTTGGTCTACCGACTTCTCATCCAACATCGCCGCCTGCAAATTGTCATAAATCGCCTTTTGCAACTTTTTAACATCCTTGAGAGGCGGAATTAATAGCTCGGCGGA
>NZ_JAUBQU010000175.1:0-8594 GCF_036701435.1 Microcoleus sp. Pol12A5 | reverse complement strand
CACAAAGGTCGATCGGGCAAATTTTCATCTTCAGCCAGATAGGTATCGCTGTACTCCGTATTCACCAAATGTTCTCTGATTCGGTAACGCATCCGCAGCAGCTTTTGCAATATCGCATCGACAGATTTAGTGGGTTGTGTGCCTTTTTGTACAGCTCTCATGATGCAGTCCCAAAGATTTGCTCCGACTACTCTTTCTTCTTGTCCAATAATTTCTGCTTGCTTCAGTACCTTTGTAAGTTCTTTCCACAAGTTGTAACCGACATACCGCCCCAGGTAACCCACTGTGTACCCGCGGGCGATCGGATCGTTTTGCTGAATTTCTTGGTACGTCCAAGACTGCAAAACACCGCGAATTATCGATTTCTGCAACCGAGTCAGGTGTTCTCCACTTTGTTTTTCTACCAAATTGTCTAAAAGCTCGATCGCTTCTTCTACTGTCATGACTTCATATTTTAAGTTAATTGTTGTAGACAACGATCTGCACATTTTTTTGCTCCTAATCTAGCAACGTTTGACTCAGTGATTACAGATTCCAAATTCCCAATTACTAATTGCCAATTGTTAATTGTTAATTGCCTGATTCTTAGGCAACTAACAATTGCTATGTTTCCGTTATATATGATTTAGCTAAAGTTTGCTATTTTGTCTATCGATTGAAATATATATTTACAAATATGACTTTTATGACTTTAAGTTATGACTTTTATGAATTGACTTTCTAAGTAGTTTATTGAATTATGTCAATCAACAAGTTGACAGATGCGATCGAACTCACATCTAACATTTTGAGCTACACCCGCTGGGTGGGTCAACCTACGATCGAGAAAAATCGATTAACCAAAGACTAAATGCTATTGCGACCAAACCGGAATAGCACACTTTTAGTAACAGAAAGTCCGAGACTCATAACATCACATCAGGAAGGAGATTTACTCATGGCATTTATTTTTGCACCCAATAACAATGACACTTTACTCACAGGAACTGCGAACGATGACACCATATCGGGAGCGGCAGGAAATGATACCCTCGTCGCGCTTGCAGGTAAGGACTTTCTTGACGGCGATGAGGGCAATAACTCCCTCCTCGGCGGACTTGGCGACGATTTCCTGTTTGACGGAATCGGCGATTCGACTCTCAGTGGCGGTGAAGGCAATGATTTTTTTCTCAGCTTTGGCGGTAACGACCTCATGCTTGGCGACGCGGGGGATGATACTCTCCTCGGCGGTGAGACTCTCGCCGGTGCGAACAAATCTAGTACCCTTCTAGGTGGATTAGGCGACGATGTAATATTTGGCGGTTTGAGCAAAGACTCCCTCGATGGCGGAGATGGTGTTGACTTGCTCCTGGGTTTAGGTGGCGATGATTCAATTTCTGGAGGGAATGGCAGCGATTTCCTCTTGGGCGGTAATGGTAATGACACTCTCAGAGGGGGACTCGGCACCGATATTGTGGCTGGAGGCTCTGGCAGCGATTTGATTGACGGCGGAGACGGTTTTGACTTAGTTTCCTATGCGGCAGCGACAACTCCTGTGCTAGTAAATCTCCTAACAGGGATAGCAACGGGAGAGGGAACCGACACTCTTATCGGTATTGAAGACATTGACGGTGGCAGCGACAAAGACTCTCTGACAGGGAATACTAGCGTTAATTTCCTAAGTGGTTTCGCTGGTGATGACTTTCTGTCGGGATTGGATGGCGGTGACTTCCTCTACGGCGGTGATGGCAAGGACATCCTCGACGCCGGATTGGGCGACGATTTCCTTGATGGGGAAGCTGGGGATGACTCTCTCTCAGGCGGTGATGGTAGTGACTTCCTCTACGGCGGTGATGGCAAGGACATCCTCAACGCCGGATTGGGCGAAGACTTGCTGTCTGGGGAGGCTGGGGATGACTCTCTTTCAGGCGGTGATGGTACTGACTTCCTCTTCGGCGATGATGGCAATGACTCCCTCAGTGGCGGATTGGGTAACGATGTCCTGTCTGGGGGAGCCGGCAATGACACGGTTGATGGTGGAGAGGGTGTTGACTTTGTTTCTTACGACGGTGCAACTGGCCCGGTAGTCGCTAATCTGACAACTGGGACGGCAACGGGAGAGGGAACGGACAATCTCATCAGTATTGAAGACATTGACGGCGGCATTGGCAATGATTCTATGACAGGAAATACTAGCGTTAATTTCCTAAGTGGTTTCGCTGGCGATGACTTCCTATCGGGATTGGATGGCGATGACTTCCTGTTGGGTGGTGATGGCAAGGACATCCTGAATGGGGGGGCGGGCAATGATTTTATGGGTGGAGGTGCTGGTGATGATTCCTTAGATGGGGGGTTGGGCAATGATTTTCTGTTCGGGGGAGATGGCAATAATACTCTTGCCGGTGGTGGCGGTGCTGACTTCTTGGTTGGAGGGGTGGGCAATGATGTTTATCAGTTGGAGGGTACAACGGCTCAAGGTAGCTTTATTTCAGATATTGGCGGCATAAATTCCCTGAGTCTTCCGGGAGTAACGCTTTCACTGACTTTGGCTCCTGGAACGACGGGCTTGGGACGAGATGGCACGACTTTGGTGATTGATTTGAACCAAGATGGGGTGCTGAATGCTCAAGATGTGCAGATTTTCGACTTCTTTGCGACGCCGACTGGGACTACTCCTGGTGCTGGTGTTATCCAAACTGTGGGAAATTTCAGCAGCACGCAAATTTTCAGTAGTTTTGCTGTGTCGCCTCCACCTCCTCCGCCACAACCGCTACCTCCTACACCGACACCTCCAACTCCACCGACGCCAACGCCAACTCCACCAACTCCACCGACGCCTACACCGACACCTCCACCAATTGACCCGATAACTACACCGACACCTCCACCTCCGCCAACTCCAACTCCAACTCCAACTCCAACTCCAACTCCGACTCCGACTCCAACTCCAACTCCAACTCCAACTCCAACTCCAACTCCAACTCCAACTCCAACTCCGACTCCAACTCCGACTCCGACTCCAACTCCGACTCCAACACCAACTCCAACTCCGACTCCAACTCCGACTCCAACTCCGACTCCGACTCCAACACCACCAACACCACCAACTCCAACACCAGACGGTCCAACACAACCAACTCCACCAACACCACCAACTCCAACACCACCAACACAACCAACTCCAACACCAGACAGTCCAACACCAGACGGTCCAACACCACCAACTCCAACACCAGACGGTCCAACACCAGACGGTCCAACACCACCAACTCCAACACCAGACGGTCCAACTCCAACGCCTCCACCGACTCCGACTCCAACACAAACACCAACGGAATCATGTCCGGCACCGATATCGATACCGATGCCCGTATTGGAGCCCGGCCCGATCGTGACTTTGGAAAATTCAGGAGATGATTTGTTATTAGGTACTAGCGGTGAAGATAGTATCAATGGCGGCAGGGGCAATGACACGATGTTCGGTTTGGATGCTGCCGATAGTTTGTTTGGCAGTGATGGGGACGATCGCATTTTTGGCAATCCCGGCAGCGATACGATTGATGGTGCTGCTGGCGATGATGTTATTTTTGGCGGCAAAGATAACGATTTAATTGTCGGGCGCGATGGGAACGATCGACTCAGGGGCGATCGAGGTAATGATACTGTTATCGGTGACAGCGGCGACGATCTTCTGTTCGGCGGCAAAGGGTTGGATGTGCTGTTTGGCGGGGAAGGAAACGATACGCTGAGCGGCGATTTGGCTCAAGATACCTTAGTTGGCGGGCCGGGAAATGACTTGTTTGTGGTGCGCCAAAATGGAGCGCCAGCGGATGCAGATGTTGCTGATTTAATTGCAGATTTTCAGGTGGGAATTGATGCGATCGGACTTACTGGAAATTTAACCTTTGATAACTTGCGGCTAGATGAAGTTGATTGCAGCACTGTCATTCGAGTTGCGGATTCCGGCCAAGTTTTGGCTGTGGTTAATTCGGTGAAGCCAGACCAACTTTTGGGAAGTTTTGTGAGTGCTAATATCACTTTGATTTAGAGAGGAAAGGGCGAGCGAATGAGCGATCGAGGCGCGATCGCTTAAACCGAAAGCTCGCTGTGGGAATTAATTCCCACAGCGAGTAGCTTAAGTCCTCTGAAAGAGGACTGAAATTGCGACGATTTCAAAGAGGTTTGGCAGTCGGTTAAAAACCGACTTTGGCTATGAGACGGGGAATTTATTTCCTGGCGAATTTCTGGGTAATGGCACAAACTATTGCAGGCGAAAATTGTTGGTGAGTCCGCAAGTCCGCCAGGGGTTAAAAACCCCTATCTCATAGCGCAAGTCCTCTTAAAGAGGACTGAGATTGCGACGATATCAAAGAGATTTGGCAGCAGACGGGCAAAGCTATAAACTGTCAAATTTATCTATAACTTGCAATATAATTTTACAAATATGACTTTTAAGACTTTAAGTTATGAACTTTATGACTTGACTTTATCAGCGATTTGTTTAATTATATCTGTTACCACTTTTAACTAAAGAATACGTTGCCGAATTAGGCATAGCAGATTCGACTTCACAACTCCAAACATCAGAAATTACCCTTGTCAATTAATAGGTAAATTAATTATGTCTCTCTTCAGTACCGCAACCAGCTTCCCTATCGGCGATGTCGGCGAAGGGTTGAGTAACATTCTTGTAGCAGACTTTAACAAAGACGGTAAGCCAGATATCGCCACAGCCAATTACGACACTAACAACATCTCCATCCTGTTGGGGACAGGCACAGGAAGCTTTGGCACTGCCAACAACTTTAACATCGGCTTTATGCCCATAGATCTCGCATTAGGGGACTTTAACAGCGACGGCAACCTTGACATAGCTTCTGTAAAGAGGAACGGCGCAGATGTAGGCCAAGTAGCGATCCTTTTGGGAAATGGCACAGGTAGCTTTGGTACTCCCAGGAGCTTCGATCTGGGGGAAGCTGATGGGAAGTCAGAGTATGATGGTTTTAATATTGGTGCGGGTGATTTTAACAGCGACGGTAAGCTAGATTTAATTACGATCGGCGAGTACAATTCATGGCTTCTGTTAGGAACTGGTACGGGCAGCTTTGGGACTGCTACTAAGTTGAATGTTAATGAGTCGAAGCCGCATTTTGGTGTCGTGGAAGACTTTAATGCTGACGGCAAGCTCGACTTAGCTTTCACAGACTCTTCTGATAATGTATCGATCCTGTTGGGGACAGGAACAGGCAGCTTTGGGACTCCTACTAAGTTTAAGGTGGGGAACACTCCGAATGGGTTTGCCATAGGAGACTTCAATGGAGATAACAAGCCAGATTTAGCTGTAGCAAACACTAAAAACGTATCGATCCTGTTGGGGACAGGGAAAGGCAGCTTTGGGGCACCCACTCACTTTGATGCGGGGGAGTTTCCCAGTATCGTTGCTGTTGGGGACTTTAACGGCGATAACAAGTCAGACTTAGCTGTGACTAGCGAGGATGAAGAGGATAGTCTCTCCATTTTGTTGGGAAATGGTACGGGCAGTTTTGGTGCGCCCGCCAACTTTTTTACGGCTGGGGAATATCCCTGGATCATTGCTGTTGGGGACTTTAATGCTGACGGTAAGACAGACTTAGCTACGACAGATGAAGAATCTGGCAACATCTCGGTTTTGCTCAACAACAACGATGATGTAGCGGATGGTGATATTGGCAATGAGGACAATGATACGGCTGGTGTTTCTGTTAGCCTCACCGAAATGGAAGTTACAGAAGGTGGGGCGAATGACAGTTACCGTATCAAATTAAAGTCGCAGTCAACAGCACCCGTTACCATCAATCTCACAACAAATAATCAGATTCAGTCGATCGCCCCTCTAACATTCACCCCAAATAATTGGAATGTTGCTCAAACTGTAACAGTAAAAGCTGTTGACGATACAGTTGTGGAAAGTACGCGCCGCGCTAATATTACTCACAAAGTTAGCAGCAATGACAGTAACTATAACGAGATTTCGGTTCCACGGGTGAGAGTGACGATCGAGGATAACGATACTACACCGACACCGACACCGACGCCAAAGCCGACACCCGCGATCGAGGATGAGGATGAGGATGAGGATAACGATACTACACCGACGCCAAAGCCGACGCCAACACCGACGCCAAAGCCGACACCCGCGATCGAGGATGAGGATGAGGATAACGATGCTACACCGACGCCAAAGCCGACGCCAACACCGATATCTGAAAGTCCAGGGATTATTATTAATCCGAAATCGGGATTAGTAACTACAGAAGCAGGCAGCACAGACAAATTCACCATCAAACTCGACAGCCAACCGACTGCTAATGTCAGAATTAATTTGCGTAGTAACGATGAGACAGAGGGAACAATTTCCTCGGAAACTGTTACTTTCAATTCTACTAATTGGGATATAGCGAAGACGGTGACGGTAACAGGCGTTGACGATAGCGTAGATGATGGAAATAAAACTTACACCATTATTACCGAACCTGCTGTTAGCGCCGATAGCGATTACTCCGGATTAAACGCAGCCGATGTCACTGTTACCAATAGCGATAACGATCCATCAACTACTACTAACTCTAATAGCGGATCTGGTACGAACTCTTCCGTCCAAACCGACCAAGAGATCGTAAACGAGGCGATCGTACAAATTATAGCGCCTTTCTTTGGTCTAAACAATTTCTTATTCACCGATTTAACCCCGAGTGGCGATGGTTTCACTTTAGGTGCCGTAGGTCCAGATATTAGCAGCGGTTTAGTTAAGGACGGTTACATTTCCGGCGCAACTGTCTTTTTAGATGCCAACAAAAATGGCGTCAAAGATGCTGGCGAACCATCAACTACTACTGACTCCAATGGTAAATACAATCTTGAAATTCCCTTGGATAGTTTCGACAAGAATAAAAATGGGCAAATCGATCCAGAAGAAGGCAATTTAGTTGCTTTTGGGGGGACTGATACTGCTACGGGTTTGCCTCTAAAAAATTCTCTTTCTGCACCTGCTGATGCCACAGTTGTTACTCCATTAAGCAGTTTGGTAACTGATTTGATGGCTGGCGGAATGACGCAGAGTGAAGCGGAGTCAAAGGTTAAATCTACTCTGTCTATTCCTGGGGAAGTCGATCTGCTAGATTTAGATGCGATCGCATCTACAGCCAAAAATGAGCCTGGGGGTGTTGAAACTTTAGTCGCCGTGACCAAAGTTCAAAATGTCATTATCCAAACCAGCAGTTTAATCGACGGTGCATCTGCGGCGGATAATAATGCAATTATCAAAGCTGTTGTCGGGGCAATTAACAATAAAATCAAATCCGGCGGTTCCCTGGATTTGAATGATGCGGCACAAGTAGAAAGCATTATCCAGCAATCTGTTACCAACGTCAAACAAGTTGACACTAATCTCGACACTCAAAAATTTTCCCAACTAGCGCCAGAAGCAGCGAAGGTAACGGCTGAGGCAAATCAAAGCACGGATAAAGTTAAATCTAACTTTTTGCCTGAGTTTATTCCTTCTGAAATTGCCAAAGTCCAAAAGGTGACATTAGGTGAAAGTTCGATCGCCCTCGAAGCAGCAGCCGCCGGCACAAAACCCATCGCCGAGGTAGTTTCCGAAAATACTGGCGAATTTTTAACTGCCAAAATTCAAGGAACTCCACTACCGACTCCAGCCCCTACTCCAGCCCCTACTCCGGTTGTCGAAGTCGATGTTATTGAAGTTGGCAATACTTCTCCTGAACTTCTCGGTGATGAGGGCAAAAATCTTGTCGGTACTGATGATAGCGATACTTTAATCGGCGGCAGCGGTAACGATTTTATCAGTGCCCGAAAAGCTAGTGATTCCCTCGATGGTGGCGCTGGCAATGACAGCATTTACGGCGGTCGGGAACTCGATACGCTGACAGGGGGCGATGGCGATGACCTCTTATTTGGAGGCCGCGGTACTGACAGTTTGGAAGGCGGTGAAGGCAATGACAGTTTGTACGGCGGTAAGGGCAATGATACTTTGCTTGGGGGCGGGGGAGATGATTTCCTCAGCGGTGAAAATGGCGAGGATTTTCTGAAAGGAGGTAGCGGGAGCGATCGCTTTTTGTTAACTCCAGATACCGGCTCGGATACGGTGCTTGATTTTGAGGTTGGTATTGATAAATTTTCGCTCAACAACGGTTTGACTTTCCAGCAGTTAGAAATTAGTCAAACTGCGGGAGGAACGTTGCTGAAAGTTACATCAACTGGTAAACTTTTGGCAACAACGACTGGGTTGAATAGTTCGATTACTGCATCGGATTTTGTGTTGCTTTAGATCCAAATCCAGCGTAGGGGCAATCCTGTGGTTGCCCTTCTAAATGAGGTAGGCACTAAAAACGAATTATTCGTTAAATCACTTTTACCGGGAGGAGAATCATGTTTAAATTTGGAAAAATGACTCTAGTATTCATCACCGCATCTGTTGCTGTTTTGCAGCCAGCTTTTCGGGCTCGCGCACAAGAAACCAGCAGCGAATTCAGGCAACTACAAACCTTATTAGAAGCTAAGAAATGGGACGACGCCGATCGCGAAACCGTCTCTTTACTCCGCAACAACCCCACGTC
>NZ_JAUBQU010000174.1:0-8698 GCF_036701435.1 Microcoleus sp. Pol12A5 | reverse complement strand
GTGGCATTGTCTAAAACCAGATGCTTTTGACTGCGGTGTACGTAATTAATCACAGACAGTGGTACATCTTGACAATTTTCTACGGGAATAGACGGTAAAAGTGTCACTTTATCCTCCGCAAAAGTGCCAGTAGCTTCTATGCAGAGGATATCGTTTTTCAGCAGCAGCAGCACTACTTTTTGAGCCGCCGCATTTTCTAAAATAATTTTGATTAATTTGGTCAACAATTTTTCTAGAACAATTTCACCGTTAATGGCTTGCGCCGACTTAATAAAAGTAGCTAAGTCTAATAAATCGCCTAAACTACTACTGGTAGTATTTCCCGTGGTTGTGCGAGTTACATCGAGGGTTGGGGTGTAAATTATGCGCGTCTGTGCTGCTAAGAAAGGATGTGTTAATTCCAAGTGTTTAACTTTAGCTGTTGCTCCCCAATGGATATATCCATAATAGGCTTTAGTCAGATATGCTTGAGAAACTATCTCTTTACCCAAAGCTTGATAAAATTCTCCTGCTAATTCATAGGCTAATGCTTCCTCTTGAATATAACTATTTTTGGCAGCTCCATCAATTGCGCGATCGTACAATTCCATTGCTTCGATATTTTTCCCCAACACTCGCGCTTTCTCGGCTGCTACCAAGTCGTATTTGTGTTGATAATTCATCGGAGCATGAACTGCCCATTTTTTCATCTTCTTTTGGTTGTGCAGCACTTTTTTCAGATATTGTTTTTGTTCCCCTTTGCGAGTTGCTGGATACAAAGCGAGGAGACTGAGAGAAAAGTAAAAATTATTCACGGCAACTACATAAAGTCCGGATGCGGCTTCTGCGTATTTCTCAAATAAGCTTGTATTTTCCCAGGCTTCCGCGTAGTTTCGGAAGAGAAAATTAAGCATAGTTTTGGCATTGTAGACCAAACAAACTACCATAAAGCTTTTAGCTTCTATTAAAATTGGGAGGGTTTTGAATTCATTAAAGCTCTCCCCAACTAAATTACATGGTTCGACAGTTGTGCTACACAAATTGAGGGCTGTCTGTCTCTCTACACTTATATACTGTACAGCCATTTCTAGTTGAGATTGCTGCATTAATTTCACATACTTATCAGTCTCCTGTTCAACCAGATCGAGACGCTCTCCCATCGACAGTTTATAAGTACAATATATATTAATAGAATAAGCAGCATATTCTAACTCTCCAGTTTCCATCCCGGTTTGAAAACCTTCCTTAATATCGCCTAATCCTGACTTGAGATCGGTTTTCCATTGTTGAATAAAAGAACCAAAGACTGCATAAACTCTACTTTTGATTGAACGGGATGGAAATTTGCCTAACAGCCTAATTGCCAGTTGGCCGAATTGGTATGCCAAACTAATGTCCCCTAGTCTGCACAGAATTATGCCATAATAAACGTAGGCAATACTTGCATAAGGCGAATTGCCATATTTAATGCACAGCTTGACCATCCTAAAGGTAAGCAGCGGTACCAGTAGGGGTTTAGCCTGAATAGCACTGCTGAGAATCCTTGATAAAATTCCCATGGCTGCTTTTTTGTCGGGATCTGTCATTTCGGGCAAGTTAGCTAAATCCTCAATTCGTTTTAATCCCAAGCTCAGTTTTGTATTAATCAGTCCCGCCACAATATTTAGCGTCTTGGGATTTTGAGGAAAAGAAATGCCTAACAGTTTCAGGACTTCCAGTCCTGTATTGAGAGCTTCTAACGGTCTATTCTGAGCATTATAAGACTGGATTTGAAGTTCATAAACATTCACTTTTTCCAGTAAATTATTAGATTTATTGATTACGATATCAACCAATTTTTTTGATTTTTCATAGTTAATGTTTAAGTATTCAGCTTCTGCCGTTGACTCGTAAATTGCTAACGTTAATTCATAGTGACTTTGCCAACAATCCGCAGGCAATAACTCCATAGCAACCCGCAAATACCTAACGGCAGCTTCATAAGCAGTCGCCGCTTTTGCCTTGCGTCCAGCAGTTAAATTTAATTGTGCCAACTGAGTTTTTTCTGACTGTTGGCTAATCGTGTCAATTCCGACATTCAATTGATTGACGATATCAAAGATGTTTTCTTCTAGCTTGTCTGGTAGAGTATTTTTTAACAGTAATTGACCGATTTTTAAATGGGTGGATTGCTTTTGATCTTCGGGAATTAGCGAATAGGCGGCTTGCTGAACGCGATCGTGCAAAAATTTGTAACTAACGCGCGAAGTATCTAAATTGAGATTGATTGATTCGGCTCGATCGAAAACTAAAGGAATACGATAGGCATCGTTCAAGGGCAGAATTAACCCGGCTTGCAAAGCTGAATAAAGTTCAGTAGCTGTAGTATTACCTGACTCTTCGCTGACAAGTGACAGCACATCTAGAGCAAATTTATCTCCCACGCAAGCTGCTAGCTTCAACACTTCTTGCGTGGGTGCGGGCAGCTTTTCAATGCGAGAAGCTACCAGTTCCACTACACTTTTATCGGTGATTCCAATGGCTTGGATTTCATTGATACTCCAATACCAGCCACTTTGACTTCCCTCATTTGTAATTTGATTAAATTCAAACTTTAAAAGAGAGTCTTGATAAAGTGCTTGAAGTAATTGGGTCAAGAAAAAAGGATTGCCACCCGTTTTATTCCCGATTAACTCGGCTAAATTTGTTACTTTTTCTGTGCAACTGTTAAGTGTTTCAGTGACTAATTCTGTCACATTGGCTAAATCCAGCGGCTGCAACACGATATTGTTGACTATTGTACCAGTTTTTTCAATTTCTTCTACAGTCTGAATTAAGGGGTGGCTCGGACTAACTTCATTGTCTCGATAGGCACCGATTAGCAACAAATATTCTTGATCTGGGTCAGTTATCAGTATTTGCATCAACTTTAATGTTGCTGAATCTGCCCACTGCAAATCGTCTAAAAAGATAACTAGGGGGTGTTCTTTTTGGGTGAAAACACGAATAAATTCTTTGAATACCTGATTGAAGCGATTTTGGGATTCTACAGGGGCGAGTTCTGGGACTTCTGGCTGTTTGCCGATGATTAATTCAACTTTGGGAATTACGTCGGCAATTACTTTGCCGTCTGTTCCCACTGCTGTTAAAATTTTAGTGCGCCATATTTCTAATGAAAGTGAAGTTTCTGTTAGCAATTGTCGCAGCAAGGAGTTAAATGCTTGGATTAATGAGGCATAAGGAATGTTGCGTTTTAATTGGTCAAATTTGCCGCTGATGAAGTAACCTTTGGATCTGGTAATTGGTTTGCTAACTTCGTTGACTACGGCTGATTTACCGATACCGGAGTAGCCTGATACTAGCATTAATTCGCTGCTTCCTGACGGGGGCTGGTTTTGGTCTAAGGTTGCTGGTTTTCCTAAAAAATTGTTAGCTAAGCCCCCTCTTACACGTTCAAATGCTGCTAGCAATTCATTAACCTGATTTTCCCGACCGTACAATTTTTGGGGTATTAACAATTGGCTGAGAATATCTAAGCGTCCGGGGAGAAAGTCGGCAATTTGTCCTGTGGTTTCTAACTGATGCAAACAAATTTCTAAGTCTGCTAACAATCCGGCCGCACTTTGATATCTATCTTCAGCATTCTTTGCCATCAATTTCATCACTATCTCTGAGATGGCTACAGGTATTTCTGAATTGATTTGATGGGGATATATTGGTTGAACTGCGATGTGGCTGTAAACTATTTCTAAGGGGTCGTTGCTGGGGAAAGGCAATTTGCCTGTCAGCATTTCATAGAATGTGATACCAAAGGAATAAAAATCTGTCCGGTAGTCGAGGGTTCGGTTCATTCTCCCGGTTTGTTCGGGTGACATATAGGCTAATGTGCCTTCGACTGAGTTGGGATTGTTAAATTGCGGATTTTCTTTGTTGAGTGTTGTAGCAATACCGAAGTCTGTGAGTTTTACTTGTTTTGTTTGCGAGTTAATTATGATGTTGCTGGGTTTGATGTCTTTGTGAATAATGTGCTGAAAATGCAGGTACTGTAAGGCTTTGACAATTTGGATGGCGATGTTTAAATTTGCTTGCAGGCTCAAGGTTTCTCTTTCCAGCAGTTTTGCGAGGGATTCGCCACCAAAGTCTTCTAAAACGATTCCTAATCCGTGGTCAAATGTTTCAAGACTGATGGCTTTGACGATTTGTTCGCTGTCTAAATTTTGGCGGATTTGATATTCGTGTTTGAGCCTGGTAATGGCTTCGAGGGTGGGATATTCAGCTTTGAGGACTTTCAGAATTGCTGGGGCAGCTTCTGTCGGTGTTTGTCCGCGATAGACTATTGTTTCGACGCCTTCGTGCAGAGTAGAATTTATTTGGTATTCGGATAAGGTTAACATCACTTAATTTAGAAATTACAGGAGCTAATAATTATTAGATTAACACTACTTGATATTAATTTTGTGTGATTGTGAGCGTGTATTTTGCAAGTCCCAATCACCCGAAATATACACTAAGTGAAAATGTGGGCTTGCTCGTTGGTGTCAACAAACATCTTAAATGTAATCTCGGTCTTGTGTTTGAGTCCCGAATGCTTTCGTTCCACCGTTTTTCCGGGGATGGGAGCGATCGCACTGGGTCTCAAACAGCAGGAGATGGGAGCGATCGCACTGCGCCTCAAACAGGCAATTAAACGGGTTCTCAATCGCTGACTACCGTAACTTCACAGATAATAGTAGAAATAGATTCCGGTTCAGGCAAAATACGCACGCGGGCGAATTTTAAACCGCTGACTCCTTGTTGTGATTCTACCATGCCCGTCTGAACTTTGGACTCTACCCAACCTTCGCGAGACAAGTACCGCAAGTATTGCTGATATTCTTCCCACTCCTCCTCGGTGGAATAAACAACAGTCAACATCCCTGACTGGGTAATTCGCTCTTGTGCATCTTTGTCCACGGCTTTTTCAATCCGCTTTTTGACAAGTTCGTAGCGGATGTCGCGAGTGCCTTTGACATCAAACATTTTTTCGGTATTTTCGTTGTGAAAAATGTCGATCGTGGTATTCTGCACTAAGACTAAATGTGCGAGTTCCATGTTAATTTGAGACTCGGCTTGCAGGCGAAAAACAGTGCGACCGCAGTCGCAAATTGCTCGCAGTTGTTCGTACCGCAAACTGTGCAGGTGAAACTGGCTAAATTTGGGGTCGATCGATTTTCCTACATAAATCATGTGATCCATGCCATCGGTGCATTCGATGTCGCAGTAGTGGGGCAAAATTTGCTGCATTTTTTCTTGCCAGCGGGCCCAAGTTTCTTGGAGTTTGGTGCTGATTAAGTTCAGCATTTGGTCGTAGCGATTGCGATCGCTGTAAACGCAGTTATGTTCATTTTCACAGGCTGCTTGGTAAGCTTCAACGGCTTCCTGAACCTTGGATCCGCACTGCACAAAATAGTCAAAATATACTTCTAAATGCTCGTTTAAATACTCGGCGGCTCGCACCTCCATATCGACTGTTACTTTTTGTTTTAAATGCTGGATGTAGTCGAGCAAGTCGAGCCGCAGTTGCTCTCCGAGGTGGGTAGTTTGTGTTTCGCAAACGGCATCAACTATGACTAAACCTAAGCGGAATTGTTCCAGCAAATCTGTTTGAATGGCTCGGTTTCTTTCGTCGCTAGAACCGCGAATGTCCGAAATTCCGTACAGCGGATGAACATCAGCAAATACGATTGTTTCTGGAGGTAGTCCCCAACTTCGCCTTTCTGCTTCTTGGGCGAACCGCCACTCAACTGCGGGGTGGATGTTGTGAATGTGGGTAAACCTTTCCTGGATGGCTTGCCGCAGGGCTGCAATGAAGGCGGGAATGAGCTCTTGGGCGTGTTGAGCGTCAATGCCGTTGAAGTGGTTTGGCCGATCGCACAACAGCCCCACGACTCCCAAAATCCGTTGCCCGCACCCCTCACGGGTGACGGATTTGACTACCAGGGGCACCAGCAGCATCGATCGAGTTCCCATTCTCCGCAAAGTTCGATCGCACTCGGTTTCGCACTCCCTACGCAAGTCTGGCACATTCCAAACTTGATTTGCTGCTGTGGCCTTCAAAAAGTGAGAAGCTTCTAGGGAGTGCATTGAATAAAGAATCGGCTGCAAATGTTGACCGTCTTTTGCAACTAATAGCTGTACCTGATCGCCGTCGGGGCGCAGCAGCAAAGTGCCGTCAGCATTGAAGAGCGATCGCAAACACCGATCGATTTTCTCAAATTTGTCTGGCCGCAGCATCGAATCTCGATCGATCAATAGCTGAGTCAGCCGCCGAATTTGCTCCTGCACAGTGACATCAAAACCTTCTAGCAGCAGCAAACCTTCTACGCGATAATTATCCAACTGCAATCGATCGGCTAAATTTTCCAGTTGATTCGGCTGCATCAGCCAAGCTTCCCGTTCCGCACCAGGCATTAATCTTAAAGAAATATCCGCAAATTCATCTATTTTTGAGTCAATTCGAGTAATTTTTAACTGTTCCGAACCCAGCCAAAATTCTATAAATCTGGGTTCTCGGTGTTTGGGGTTTTTTACACTTGCCGTGACAGGTTCGTCTAGCACCCGCAAACCGTCGATGTCAATTTGATAATATTGCTTAAATACCCAGTGCAAAAGATGGCGGTGGTACAACTGTTCTACTGTTTTGCCGTCCCCATCCTCGAACAGTTGCAGCAGAGTGATGCCGGTTTCTGCAAACAAACCGTTGGTAGATGGAGTTGCCAAGGACGTTTCCTCCCAACCGGCCAAGCGGCAAAATGCTGCGTTAGCGTACCGCAGGGCAAAAGTTCCTGGTTGCATTACTGCGATTAAAACACGGCGGTCGCCGAGAAATTGAAACAATCGCTGTAAATCTTGTTTCCACGTTTTCAAGGGTTCAATTTCAGAAGATTGACTGGGTACTTGACCCGCCAAAGCTTCCAGTAGCTGTTCTATACTTGGTTCGCTGGGCAGGTTGTTACTGTCTTGCTTTGTTGGGACGATATCTGTCGCTGGCAGTGATTTTACGGAGTTGTTGTTTTGATGGGAAGACGATTTAGGAGTAGACATGAGTAAAACACCTGAAAGCAGTGGATTTTGCCAAAAAATATCAGCGATCGGCGATTATGGCTTTGTAAAGAGCTTAGATCCTGTGTGTAAAGTTTGTGTATGGGTCTCGGAAACTGGGTTTTTTCTCGGACGATGGGCCCAGGGACTTTTACTTTTATTCACAAACAACCTCTCAGTCTCGACGTTATAGGTGATATTAACGTGTTTACCGCCTGGGGGGTAACACCCATTATAAGCGGTACGCAGTAGCGGATAGTGTCAGCAACTAATGCTATTTGACTCTGATGCGAGATCTATAGCAGGTTTGGGTTGAATGAAGCACAGCCCTGGTAATTGGGAATTGGGAATTGGGAATTGATAACTTATACGCTCGCGTAGGCGAAGTATTGGTAATTGTAATTGACTATAGACCAGCAGGTTGCTGGTCATTAATTGAGAAAATAAAAGTTGCCACCCAAATTCAAACATCCTTGCTATTTGGCTAGGGAATAATTAAAATGTATAATACAGCTAACAGGATTTTTTAAAGGACATAGTTATGGCTTTAACGGTTAACAATCTTATCAGCGATGTGGCGGGATTTCCTGTATTTGCTGGCGGCGGGCCACGTCTTTTGGCATTCGCTACACCCGATGAGATTAACGTAGGGAATGGAAATTTGTCCTCTTTTCCCTGGGGAGTTTGGGGACTTGATGGCAACGATACTATAGGAGGTTCATCGGATTCCAACGAACGTCTGTTAGGAAATAATGGCAATGATATTATCGGTGGTGGCGACGGAAATGACATCATTTACGGCGGGAAAGATGACGATCGCCTGGATGGAAATGATGGCAACGACGTAGTTAGGGGCGACGCCGGAAATGACCTGATCTTCGGAGGGTTCGGGAACGATATCCTGCGGGGAGGGCAAGGAGACGACGATTTAGAAGGCAATGAAGGCGACGATTTCTTAGCAGGCGATCGGGGAGTTGACGTACTCACGGGAGGCCTCGGTGGTGATATATTCGTGCTCAGAAGCAACGATGAAGCATTTGGTATAAATGGAGCAGATGTCATTACCGATTTTAACTTTGACGAGGGCGATCGCATCGGTTTGACGGACGGTTTAACAGAACTAGACCTTTTCTTTGAAGACAACAATTTGATTGCTTACGATAATGACGGAATTATCAACGACATGGTGATTGAGAACATAATTACCGGACAGATTGTCGGGATAGTTTTAAATACCAACAGCTTTGAACTTACTGGTGCATTTGAACAAGCGAGTCCGTTTGCATTGGCAGTTAACGGTTCTCAATTCCAGTTTTTAGCTTAGTTATGTGTAGGGAATTAGACGAGCGATCGGGCTAGTTCTGGGTAGGGAAACAGCAGTGCCGTTTCCCTACAGATAGCGGGCAGGCTATCTATACGCCACCGTACTTTGCAGCATTGATATTACAACATTTATGCCTTTAGAGATTTTTTAGCCTCATCTAAAAGTAGAAATTTAAAATCGGGGAAAGTAAATACAGCACTTGCCGATTTTATGAGATTCAATGAAGTGAAAAGCACCTGATAGCTAAAGCTCATGAAATCCTATTATTGAGACCTCCGCTCAAAAATAGTGACAGCGCATTTGGCAGAGAAGATGTCAAGCGAGAAAAGTAGCTGC
>NZ_JAUBQU010000313.1:0-1130 GCF_036701435.1 Microcoleus sp. Pol12A5 | reverse complement strand
CGCAGTTCGTTATAACCGTCTTCCCCAACCGGAATTCGCTTTTCTAAACGCTTCCACATCGCCCTCGCATTATCCAACTGCCATTGCGAGTACCTCAGCATATTGGCGCTGAGATCGAAGGTATTTGCAGCGGGATCGAGAATATCAACAGAATCCTCATCGGGCGCGTAAGCTAATTGCTGTTCCGCAGCGCGGCTGGCAATTTGTTGCAGCGCTGGTAAGTCGCTGTTCGGGTTTGCGCCGCCAATCACCTTGTAACCATACTCGATCGCCCAATCGTCGTAAGGCCCTACAATGTTTGGAAAATAGTCGCCCTGCACAGTTCCCTGCGGTGCCAAATTAAT
Organism: Microcoleus sp. Pol12A5; assembly: GCF_036701435.1. Taxonomy (NCBI): domain Bacteria; kingdom Bacillati; phylum Cyanobacteriota; class Cyanophyceae; order Oscillatoriales; family Microcoleaceae; genus Microcoleus; species Microcoleus sp. Pol12A5. Next base: position 786 of record NZ_JAUBQU010000313.1, on the reverse strand, counting down.
CGGTACATAATCCATTACCGAGGCCACCATACCTTGGGTGCGAGTTACCTGAGTATTGTTCAAATCCTCCGGTTGCAGCATCGTACTCCCGTGAAAATTGTGCCTCAAACCAAGAGTGTGACCGACTTCGTGCGCCGTCAAATATCTGATATATTCATTCACATAATTGTCAATTGTCGGACTGCTAGGCGCTGCATTTTCCAACAGATCCATCGACATGGCCCCCATCGCAAACTGGCGGCTCGATTCTAACCCAAAACACATATCCGAACTCGACATCAACCGCGATAAAGGCTCTCGCTTTTGCTCTTGGTATCTTTCTACCAAAGTCGGCAAATCATCAGCAATTCCACCTCGACCATTTTCCCCGCTGCTTTTTCCTAAATCCCCATTTTCTAGCACATTCAAATAGCGAGAATACATTCCAAACTGACACGGATTAGTATTAGAACCGTTTCGCCCTTGAAAACTCTTAGATAGCGATCTATTTTGTTCGACCAAAGACCGATAACCCTGTTTGATTTCCCGTACAACATTAGCATCCAACAGAATGTCAGCATCCAAGATTTCCCCCGTCAGCGGGTTAGTGCGAGACGGCCCAATGCCGGCAAACTGAGGCTCAAAAGAACTCGACCAGCGGATAGTATTGTAGCGAACGTCAGCCGGGTCCCATTTAGCATTGTCCGGCATTTGTTTGACCTGAATTGCCTCAGTAAAACCTGCCTTTTCAAAAGCTTTGTTCCACTCCAAAACGCCCTCGCGAATTGCGTTTCGGTATTCGGGAGG
>NZ_JAUBQU010000173.1:0-8915 GCF_036701435.1 Microcoleus sp. Pol12A5 | reverse complement strand
ACACGGCGGGATAAAAGCCCGGGAGAAACGCGATCGGTCATCAAGACTCGGTTCGTTAGCTCTCGGGCTTTATCCTTGTATATCAAGGGGGTTTGCGGCAGCTAAGGAAGCCAAAGAAGGTGCAAAAGCTCGATCGACATATTCACCTCTAACCAGCAACCAGAATATGCTATGAATATCCGATATTGCTCCCCAAAAATAACGCGATCGCCCTTGTCCTACTGCGCCCTATTTTTCATCACCTTGTTTTTCGCTGTCGGCTGCGTCAACCCGGCAATTTATATCAAAACCACGACAGAAACAGAAGCAGCTTCTTCAGTAAGTGCTAACGCAGTTCGCCTCGGATTCAGCGCGTGGCCCGGCTGGTTTCCTTGGCAAATTGCCAAAGAGCAAAAGATATTTGAAGCTAACAATATTGCTGTAGACTTAAAATGGTTTGACGGCTACTTAGAATCCATCAGCACCCTCACAGCAGGACAGATAGATGCTAACAGCCAAACCCTCGGCGATACTGTAAACTCTATATCCGGCGGTGCAGACCAAGTAATTGTTTTAGTCAACGACAACTCGACGGGAAATGACAAAGTGATTGTCGCCGAAGGCATCAATTCCGTTGCCGACTTGAAAGGTAAAAAAGTTGCAGCAGAGGAAGGTACAGTCGATCACTTTCTATTGCTGTTAGGGCTGAGAAAAGCAGGTTTATCAGTGCAAGATATTCAATTTGTACCGCTGGAAACCGGCAAAGCTGCGGCGGCTTTCGTCGGAGGTCAAGTCGATGCGGTGGCAGTATTTGCGCCATTTACCACGCAGGCCTTAAAACGATCGAACAGCAAGGAACTGTTTAGTTCAAAAGATTTTCCGGGGGCGATTTCCGACCATTTGGTATTCACCAGAAAGTTTATGGGCGAACACCCCGATCGAGTGCAAGCCCTGGTCAATTCATGGTTTGCAACATTGGAATACATGAAATCAAATAAAGAGAAATCTTACGAGATTCTAGCCAACCGCGCCGGAGTTAGCGTCGAGGAATACAAAGAATATGAAAACGGCACTAAGATATTTACGGTTGAGGAAAACTTGAAAGCCTTTCAACCGGGAAATGACATGACATCATTGCAGTTTGCGGCGGCAGAAATGACCAAATTTCTCGTCGATGTAAATTTAGCAAAAACCCAACCCGATATCAGTACATTATTTGACGATCGCTTTATCAAAGCTTATGCGGAAGGTAAAAGCTAAAAGGCAGACTTTACGATTTTGCAGACACAAAAAACTTTCAATAATATTCTTTTTGAAAAACCCAAAAAGCTACTAGAATTACTCGCTCAACTGTTCTGCAATTAAATCATGCCACCAAATCCCGAACCCCGATCGATCCAATCCCACCTCAAGCAAAAAAGCCTAAATCCCACCGTTTTCTGGCGGATTGCGGAAGAGATACCACAACCCCTCAATATTGGGTTAACGGTAACATCGATCGCACTCCCGCTGCTGCTGTGGTGGCTAGTAACAACCTTCGCCAACGTAGACCCCAAATTTTTGCCTTCCCCCGGCAAAGTTTTAGAGGCATTTGGTCGGCTGTGGAACACTCGCGAACTTTTAAAAGACACAGTAGCGAGTTTGTGGCGGGTGGGAGTGGGCTTTCTGTTCGCCTTGGTTTTTTCCATACCAATTGGCGTGCTGATGGGCAGTTTTGCCAGTATTCGCGCTTTGCTGGAACCCATGTTCGGCTTGATGCGATATATGCCTGCACCAGCATTCATTCCCCTGCTAATTCTCTACTTGGGAATCGGCGAAGAACCCAAAATTACCCTGATATTTATCGGCGTCTTTTTCTTCAATTCGCTGATGGTGATGGATACAGTCAAGTTTGTTCCCAAAGACTTGATAGAATCTACTTATATGTTGGGCGGGAATCGCTGGGAAATCCTCACTCAAGTTATTTTTCCCCACGTTTTGCCGGGAATTCTTGATGCTAGCCGCATCAACCTAGCTGCGGCTTGGCAATTGGTAATCGTCTCGGAATTGATTGCGGCAACCGAAGGCTTAGGCCGCCGGATCAGCGTCGCAGGTCGATTTCTCCGAACCGATGAAATTTTTGTGGGGCTGATTGTCATTGGGGCGATCGGACTGACTTTTGACTTGCTTTTTCAATATCTGCTGCGGGTTTCTTGTAAATGGTCAAGTCAGAAACAGTAAGCAGATGTTAAAAAGCAGAATGGTGTCATTTTTTTACTTACAATACAGAGGATAAACTCATGTTTCTGCAAATCAACAATCTGCACAAAAACTTTGAAACGAAAAAGGGTAAATTAGTTGTCCTCAAGGACATCAATATGAGCATCAAGCAAGGCGAATTTATCTGCGCGGTAGGCGCATCCGGTTCGGGCAAATCTACTCTGTTGAGGCAGATTGCGGGATTGGACAAGCCGACAACAGGGGAAGTGAAAATCGATGGCAAAGAAGTTGTTTCGCCTGGGCCGGATCGAGGTATGGTATTTCAGCATTACACTCTTTATCCTTGGATGAACGTGCAGGAAAATGCCGAGTTTGGCCTCAAACTTCAAGGCGTTTCCAAGAAAAAGCGGCGCGAACAAGCGAGCTATTATTTGAATGTGGTAGGATTGACGCAGTTTGCTTCGTCGCTACCGAAGGAATTGTCGGGCGGGATGAAACAGCGGGTGGCGATCGCCCGCGCCCTCGCTTCTGAACCTAAAGTGTTATTAATGGATGAACCTTTCGGCGCCTTGGATATCCACACTAAAGAATCGATGCACGAATTCATGCTCGATTTGTGGCGCCGCACTCAGATTACAATCTTTATGATTACCCACGATGTCGAAGAAGCGGTGTTTCTTTCCAATCGGATTTATGCTTTGGGCGCTCGTCCCGGTACAGTGAGAAAGGAAATGTCGATTAATTTGCCCGATCGCACTCCCAGCGTTAAACGCCACGCCAAATTCCACGATTACCGCGACGAACTAATGGATTTGATGCGGAAACACGGACAGGAAGCAGTTGCAATGGCTGCTTAAATAAAAATAGGTTTGTAGTTGCACTTTTTGCGCCGGCGCCAAGAGTTTAACTGCCAATCTAAGTAAGTGGAAACTTAACATCTTGCACCATTGTCAATTACCTATTTAGGAACGGGCAAGATGCCCGTTCCACAAAACTCAATTTTATTGTGGAACGGGCATCTTGCCCGTTCTTAAGAATGGTGCAAGATATCAGTGGAAATAAATATTACTTTGGGAGAGGACGGGTTTGGCCACTACAGAATACTATTGTTGGTTTCGCTGACCCCCCCAAATACATCAAGAGGAACTTATAGTGCAACTATCATCGATCGACCCAAACTCACAAATCGATTCTGACCTCGTATTAATCGAAGAAACCGTACCGGGCGGCGCGTACTGGTCGGGAGTCATCAAGCGGGGAAACACCCTGCGAATCACCGATTTAGAAGGCTCTCGCGGCGTTTCCATGCTGTGCTACAACGCCGACAATGCGATCGAACGTTTCAACGCAGCAGACACCGCCAAAATTCAATTCAACGCCTTTCTCAAACAAGGCATGGTGATCTACACAGACATGGGACGCATCCTATTTTCCATCACCCAAGACACCTCCGGCTGTCACGATTTGCTAGGAGGATGCAGCAACGCCATTAGCAATGCCAAAAAATACGGCGAAGGAGACTGGAAAAACTCCCGCGACAACTTCCTAAAAGCCCTAAGTCGGTGGGGATTGGGCAAAAAAGACATCATGCCCAACCTCAACTTATTTACTCGCATTGCCGTCAAACCCGATGGCACGATGGAGTTTCGCAAAGGCTGCGAGAAACCGGGTAGTTTTATCGATTTGCGAGCCGAAATGAACGTATTGACCATTATCTCTAACTGCCCCCACATCCTGCATCCGGGTTCAACTTACGATCCAAAACCCATCCAAATTCAGATTGTGAAAACCCCCGCACCCGCACCAGACGACTTGTGCCGCACCGCCAACCCGGAAGCCGTGCGCGGCTTCATCAACACCGATGCTTTGTTCGTGCAATAGACCGGATTACACAACTCAACTTTGTCCGCATCAATCTGCGGTGAAAAACTCTGCACTTCCATCATAAAAAGTGAACCATGATTGCAACTACCCAACAAATCCTCGATCCAAAAACTGCAATTTATAACGAAGTCTTACCAGCCAGACATCCCTGGTCTCGTGTCATCAAAAAAGGACAGATTCTTCGTATTGTAGATTTAGGCGGAAATCAAGCAGTAGATTTTTTAGTTTACAATGCCGATGACCCTTCCGAACGCTACAGCGCCCCCGATACGATCGTCAATCAAGGCAACATCTTTGTCACTACAAACAGCCAACTCATTTCCAACGAAGGGCGAGCCATGATGACCATAATTGCTGACTCCTGCGGACGGCACGATACCTCCGGCGGCGCCTGTAGCTGCGAGAGCAATTCGGTGCGGTTTGGACTAGATAAAAAATACCAGCACGCCTGTGTTGAAAATTTTCTCGCCGCAATTCTTCCCTACGGTTTGGGTAAGCGAGATTTAGTCAGCAATATCAACTTTTTTATGAATGTTCCGGTTAGCGAAGATGGCACGCTTGAAATTGTTGACGGCATCTCCGATCCGGGAAGTACAGTTGATTTGCGAGCCGAAATGAATGCGCTGGTTGCTATTTCTAATTGCCCGCAAATGAACAATCCTTGCAATGCTTACAATCCTACGCCGATTCAGTTGATTGTTTGGGATGCGGTGTAAATGTAGGGTTGGCACTGTCTCCGCAATCTTTTTAGGGGCGGGCTAGAAGCCCACCCCACAAGAAAATTTACTCTTTGTGGAACAGGCATCTTGCCTGTTCTTCAGGATAGTTTTAGGGGCTTAGGGGCGGGCTAGAAGCCCACCCCACAAGAAAAGTCACTCTTTGTGGAACAGGCATCTTGCCTGTTCTTCAGGATAGTTTTAGGGGCGCATTTTTTTTAGGGGCGGGCTAGAAGCCCACCCCACAAGAAAAGTCACTCTTTGTGGAACAGGCATCTTGCCTGTTCTTCAAGATAGTACAAGATGTAAAGAGACACCCATTACCAATTACCATTAACAATTATCAATTACCAATTACCTAAATGTTTAACAAAGTTTTAATTGCAAATCGCGGTGAAATTGCCTGTCGAATTATCCGCACGCTCGATCGCCTCGGAATTGCTTCGGTAGCAGTATATTCTGAAGCCGACGCCCGCGCCAAGCACGTTTTCGCCGCCAGCGAAGCCGTTTGTATCGGTGCAGCCGCCGCAGCCGAGAGTTATTTGCGGTTCGATCGCATTCTCGAAGTTGCGCGCCAAACTAAAGCTCAAGCTATCCATCCGGGTTACGGCTTTTTGAGCGAAAATGCTGAATTTGCCGAAGCTTGTGCAAGGGAAAATATTGCATTTATCGGCCCGACTCCGAGTCAGTTGCGCTGCTTTGGATTGAAGCACACCGCGCGGGAAATAGCCGCTGCAAATCAAGTGCCGCTAACTCCCGGAAGCGAACTTTTAGCAAGTTTAGAGGATGCCCAAAAAGCGGCTGGGGCGATCGGCTATCCGGTGATGCTCAAAAGTACCGCAGGCGGCGGTGGCATTGGTTTGCAGGCTTGTTTTGGCGATCGAGATTTGGCAGAAGCCTTTGAAAAAGTACAGCGTTTGAGTCAAAGCAATTTTAAACAAAGCGGCGTTTTTTTAGAGAAATACATTCAAACAGCCAGGCACATAGAAGTCCAAATCTTTGGAGATGGCAAAGGAAATGTCATAGCCTTGGGCGAGCGAGATTGTTCGGTGCAGCGGCGCAATCAAAAAGTAATTGAAGAAACCCCTGCCCCTGCTATTACCGACGAACAGCGAAATCAGTTGTACGGTGCAGCCGTGCGGTTGGGAAAAGCCGTAAATTACCAGTCAGCCGGTACTGTTGAATTTGTATTTGATGTCGATGCGAAACAGTTTTATTTTTTGGAAGTCAACACGCGCTTGCAAGTCGAACACGGCGTTACTGAAGCTGTCAACAACATCGACCTCGTTGAGTGGATGGTAAAACAGGCTTCGGGAGATTTGTTTCCCCTGGAAGAGTACCGCTATCGGCCGCAGGGACACTCAATTGAGGTGCGAATTTATGCCGAAGATGCCGGCAAGAATTTTCAGCCGAGTTCCGGGTTGCTGAATCAAGTTGCGTTTCCCGAAAACGTCCGCTGCGACAGTTGGATAGAAACCGGCACGGAGGTTACTCCTTTTTACGATCCGCTGCTAGCCAAAGTAATCGTTTGCGGCGATAATCGAACCCAGGCGATCGTAAAACTCAAAGCTGCTTTAGATGCCAGTGAAATAGCGGGAATTGAAACTAATTTAGATTACCTGCGCCAGATTTTGGACGATTCCCGATTCAACCGGGGCGAACTGAGCACGCGCTTTTTAAACTCTTTTGAATACGCACCTTTAACGATCGATGTATTGGATGGGGGAACCTACAGCAGCATTCAAGATTATCCGGGGCGGATTGGCTATTGGGATGTTGGCGTGCCGCCTTCTGGGCCGATGGATCATCTGGCATTTCGATCGGCAAATCGTTTAGTAGGAAATCCCGAATCGACAGCAGGATTGGAATTCACAGCGACAGGCCCAACTCTGCGCTTTAATGCCGATACAGTTATTAGTTTGACTGGTGCAACTATGAAGGGAACGCTAAACGGCGAATCGGTGCCGTTTTGGACAGCAATTCCCGTAAAAGCTGGCAGCATTCTCAAGTTAAAAGCCATTCAAGGCGGCGGCTACCGCACTTATTTAGCAGTCAAACACGGCTTTAATGTCCCCGATTATTTGGGCAGCAAATCAACTTTTGTACTGGGCAAATTTGGCGGACACGCGGGCCGCACGCTGCGTCCGGGAGATGTGCTTAAACTGCTTCAAACTGCGACTCTGGAAGCGGAAATATCTTTGCCTCCGGAACTAATTCCCACCTACACCAATAATTGGGAAATCGGCGTTTTGTACGGGCCTCACGGCGCGCCGGATTTCTTTACTGAGTCAGACATCGAAATGTTTTTCTCCACAGAATGGCAGGTGCATTACAACTCGACGCGGACGGGCATTCGGCTGATCGGCCCGAAGCCCACCTGGGCGCGTCAAGACGGAGGAGAAGCGGGTTTGCACCCGTCTAACATTCACGATAATGCTTACGCGATCGGCACGATCGATTTTACGGGCGATATGCCTGTAATTCTCGGTCTTGACGGCCCGAGTTTGGGAGGTTTTGTGTGTCCTGCTACTATTGTGCAGTCGGAATTGTGGAAAATCGGGCAACTGAAACCGGGGGACAGCATTCGCTTTCACTGTTTGAGTTTTGCTGAAGCTTTGCAGCGGGAATTAGCACAAAATAGGCAAATTGCTACTTTTTGCTTGCCTGTTTTTGGGGAAAATACGGAGGAATTGCCAGCAGTTCCCGCCTCTCCAATTTTGCTCGAAATTCCCGAATCTCCGGGACAGGTTGCTGTTACTTACCGTCAAGCTGGGGATAAATATATTCTAGTGGAATACGGCCCGTTGGTGCTGGATTTAAATTTGCGTTTTCGGGCGCACGCATTGATGGAACAGTTAAAAGCAAATCCGTTGCCTGGTGTTATCGAATTAGTGCCGGGAATGCGATCGCTCCAAATTCACTTTGAGGGCCGCCAGATTTCGCAACAGCAGCTAATGCAGGCGCTGATTGCTGCGGAGGCGGAACTTCCGGCGATCGAGGATTTGGAAGTGCCGGCGCGAATTGTGCACTTGCCTTTATCTTGGGAAGATGAATCGACGCTGTTGGCCATTGAAAAATATATGCAGTCTGTGCGATCGGATGCACCGTGGTGTCCCAGCAATATTGAGTTTATTCGCCGCATAAACGGGCTTGACAGCATCGAACAAGTCAGAGAAATTGTATTTAATGCTAGCTATTTAGTGATGGGTTTGGGAGACGTTTATTTAGGCGCGCCTGTCGCAACTCCCCTAGATCCGCGCCACCGTTTGGTTACTACTAAATACAATCCCGCCCGCACTTGGACTCCTGAAAATGCAGTGGGCATTGGCGGCGCGTATTTGTGCGTTTACGGGATGGAAGGGCCCGGAGGTTATCAATTTGTCGGCCGCACGGTGCAAATGTGGAATCGGTTCAAACAAACGGCGGATTTCCAGTCTGGTAAACCTTGGCTTTTGCGCTTTTTTGACCAAATCCGATTTTATCCGGTTTCTCATGAGGAATTGCACCGCTGTCGGGAAGAATTTATCGAAGGGAAGTTTAAATTAAAGGTTGAGGAAATCACTTTTAATTTGAGAGAATACAATGAGTTTTTGCATTCTATTGCGGGGAGTGCTGCTGAATTTAAAGCGCAGCAGCAAGCCGCATTTAATGCAGAGCGCGATCGCTGGGCCGCATCCGGGGAATTTGACGCTGAAGCGGCCGCAGAATCCTCGGCGGATGTGGTTTCTGACACGGCGGCGGAGGTTACTTTGCCGATCGGCTGTGAGGCAGTGGTCGCTCACGTTTCGGCTAATGTTTGGCAGGTGCTGGTTAATGTGGGAGATGCGGTTGCTGAGGGCGATCGCCTGTTAATTTTGGAAGCGATGAAAATGGAAATTGCTATTACTGCTGATGTTGCGGGCACTGTTGCCGAGTTGTTTTGTGAAAAGGGGCAAACAGTGACAGCCGGACAAGTTCTAGCGGCTGTTCAACCGAATTAATCCCTCTGTTGTCAGTTCGAGGACAGGGGGAAGCTAGGCAGCAACCAAATCTGTAACTACTCTCTGGGTTAGCCACTGCATAAGTAGGTGGACAGGAAAAAAATAAACTATGTAACGCTAAGTCTTGAGCTAGCTAGACTTAAACTTGAAACGCTTT
>NZ_JAUBQU010000172.1:0-8916 GCF_036701435.1 Microcoleus sp. Pol12A5 | reverse complement strand
CGGGCGATCGCTTCTACGTCTTTTTCGTCCCGCTGCGGCTGGGGGGGTGCCAACTGCGACAAAACTATTTGAGGTACTGAGATCGACTTGAGCGCCACGAATTCAGGCTGCACGGGATCCGATGGCAGTCCGTCGCTGCCGTCGAATGCTCGATCGACTCCTTCAAACAGTTCGTCCATCAACCGATCGGCGTAGGACTCTACTGCCACTGCTTCGGCTGGCACTGTTTCCACCGTCGCCCTCACGGCGATCGGCTCTGACGCTGATTCCAAAGACATCTGTTTGGCGATTACTTTTTGAGGCATAGTTTTCTGTTTGCTCCCGCTCCTCGACAACCCTGAGATTCTCAACTTCAGACTTCTACAGGATACTTGTGATGTTGACCAATTCTTGGTTAAGAACAGGTCAATTGTATCTCACCCATCACCATATTTTTAGTCCTCGGCCAACTTACTTTGCCCGATCGACTTTTTTTTTACCTGTTTTGGGCCTTTTAGTCCCTGTTTTCTGCTGCCAGTCTTATTTGTTTAGGCTGACTTTTACTGCACATTCTACTGCTTTTGTCAACCCCACCCTCCGGGGCTTGGCTGTTTTTGACACACAGCTTTACTTGAGGCTCTCGCAAAAAAAGCGGGTTTTTTGCCGCTGTTTCCGATCGCATTGCTGCTTTGACATGGATTTCAGACTTTTATCCGTCTTAAGTTTTTGATCAGTTTGCTTGACAGTAATAACCGATTGCAGATTTTCTCATAACTCATGGCTGCAACAGTGGTAACAACCGCTGTAATTCCCCACAAGCTGCCTGAAGCGATGGCGGCGCATCTTCTGGTAAGCTCTGAGAATAACATCGATCGGCTAAATCCTCAACAGCGGTTTTGCAAGCAGCTTCATTTTTCTCAAATTTTGCATAATCATCCTCTTCATTCACATTTTCTTCCTGCAAGTAGTGTATCCAAGTCTCAATATTGCGCTTGGGAACAAAAATTGCGATCGCTTCCTTCGATCCCCTCTTTTCCTGCTTATCTTTATTAAGGAGACTAGCTAACCAATTAAGTCTTGCTTCCAGCGTACCCGTATCTGCATCAATTAACACAACTAATCCAATCGCCATCCGGTTTCTATTCTGGCGATAAGCTTTCACTTCCTTCGGATACTCAGTGCGTACATACTGTTCTCCAGCTTGGCTACCGGGCGGACATATTTTAGGAAGAAATGGACCTCTAAAACCTCGCTTTTTTAGGAAATAACGCGCAAAAACCTCCTGCTGTCTGTCCTCGCAGAGAATGACAATCTGAACTCTACGCTGGCTCATTCAACCACCCCCGTGCAATTAGTTCAGAAACTGTCAAGCCAGAATTGTCAGCTACTTTATCGCTAATTCGTTTGACTCGAACAGCAGCATTGCTTTGACGCTCAAACCAATAGCCAATCGGTGAAGCTAAAAGATAGTTAATTAACTGAGGATGGTGAGAAATTAGTAATGCTTGAAGTTTTCCCTCGCTACAAAGGTCATAAAGTTCAATCAGCCAGGGTTGAATTTCTGGCAATGCTAAAAAGTTTTCCGGTTCATCAATCCACAAGGTATAGTCTTCAGATTTAGTACCGTAAATCAGCGCGTATAAAGCAACTAATGTTTTTTGTCCTTCCGACAATTCTCCGAGACGATATTCAATTGGCTTGCTGTTATCTGTTTCTCCTGAAAACCGCAGCTTTAACACCACATTCTCTTCGCTTACTCGCTCAAACTTAAAATTTGTGAATCCATCCAAAACATCTCTTAAAATATTTCCAATTTCAGCAATTTTACCTTGATCTCCAGATAAGTAGCGATACCAAGAAACAAAATTTTCCATCTTAGGAGTCAAACGCATTTGTTCTTGGCTACTTTCATCAACCATCAAGCTAGGAACAACTTGTACGATGATAAATCGCGCCATCCGTTCTCTAAACCAAGTTAACTTCGTGTTTTCCTTTCTTGGCATTAATGAAGCCAGCATAGATTGCGACCAGTCAAACTGGTATTGCGGGCCCTCTGTAGAATCATCTCGATAGAGTTGAACTTCGCCTAATTCAAATTTTAGTAAAGGCTGGTTATCAAAGAACAGACGCTCGTACCCAACACGACATTTATCTCGATTGTGTTCAATTCCTAATTGATATGTGTAGGAGCCGCCATTACCGAGAATTTCTAGCTCGAAACGCTGCATTTGTAAAGTTTGCCAGCGGGTGCAGTCCGCAAGTTTGAAAATTCCTTCAACCTTACTGTCGCCGCTGACCAATGCTTGGATTTTCTGCAACACCTCAAAAACTGTTGATTTACCCGAGCCGTTAGAACCCAGAAATAGATTAATTGCCTCAAGATCTAGTTCAAAATTTACCAAACAGCGAAAATTGTCAATATATATTCGTTTCAGCATGGGATTTTTTAACTCATAATTCTTCTAGCTCCTGTCATTATTAACAGGAGCTAAACACAACACTCGGACAACCCAAATTAACCCACCCGTTCCGCCAATTCCAACCAGCGCTCAGTCGCCCGATCGATCTCCTTCGTCAACTGAGCCAAACGATCCGATAACTTCTTCACCTCGGCAAACCCGGTAGGAGCATTGTTGTACAAAATCTTCTCAATCTCTTCTTTTTCAGCTTCCATCTGCGGAATTTTATTTTCTAATTGTTCGTATTCCCGCTTATCATTAAAGGAAACTTTGGTAGATTTTTGAGTGGAAGTGGGGGATTTTGAATTGTTGGATTCAGCGGTGCGTGTAAGTTTTTCTTTTTCTTTTTGCCCTTGGATTTCCTTAGCTTCTTCGGCTTTCTTGTAGTCTAAATACACGGAATAATTGCCGGGATACAAGCGCAAATTGCCGCCCGGTTCCAAGGCGAAAACCATGTCGATCGTGCGATCGAGAAAATAGCGATCGTGGGACACCACAATCACGCAGCCGTTAAAATCTTCGAGATAATCCTCCAAAACCGCCAATGTCTGCACGTCTAAGTCGTTTGTCGGTTCGTCCAAAATCAGCACGTTCGGCGCACTCATCAGCACTTTCAACAGAAATAATCGGCGCTTCTCCCCGCCCGAAAGTTTGTTAATCGGTGCATACTGTTGGTTCGGTGGAAACAGAAACTTTTCCAACATTTGAGAAGCGGTAATGATTTCCCCATCCGCCGTTTGCACCAATTCCGCCACACTTTTCAAGTATTCAATAACTCGCTGGTCTTCGTTCGGGGTCAAATCCTCTGAATGCTGGTCAAAATAACCGATATGAATGGTTGTGCCAATTTCGACAGTACCCGAATCCGGCTGAATGCGTCCGGTGATGATATCCATCAGCGTCGATTTTCCCGCGCCGTTGCTACCAATAATTCCTATCCGGTCTTCGGGAGTGAAATTGTAGGTAAAATCTTTAATTAAGGTGCGCTCGCCGTAAGCTTTACAAATATTCAGTAACTCAATCACCTTCTTACCAATCCGGCGGCCCGCTGTGGCAATCTCGACTTTGCCGTTGGCTGTTTTGAACTCCTGGGCGCGCATATCTTTAATGCGATCGATCCTCGCTTTTTGCTTGGTACTGCGCGCCTTCGGCCCGCGTTTGAGCCATTCCAATTCGCGCCGCAATACACCCGCGTGTTTGCGAACTGTGCTGGCGGCCGATTCTTCAGCTAAGGCTTTTTTCTCCAAGTAATAAGCGTAATTGCCAGCATAATTGTAAAGGTCGCCGCGATCGATCTCTAGGATGCGATTGGTAACGCGATCGAGAAAATAGCGATCGTGGGTAATCAGCAGCAAAGCACCGCGATAGCCGTTCAAATAGTTCTGCAACCACTCCACAGACAGCGCATCCAAGTGGTTTGTCGGTTCATCCATCAGCAACACATCGGGCTCGGACAACAAAGCCGTTGCTAAGGCAATTCGCTTGCGGTAGCCGCCCGACAAATCGCCAATTTTCGCATCAAAATCCTGAATCCCCAACTTGGTCAAAATCAATTTCGCCTTGGTTTCCAAATCCCACGCATCCACCTCATCAATGCGTTCAGACACCGCAGACAGACGCGCCATCAACTTGTCTGTATCGCCTTTGCCGTGGGACAGTTGAGCGGAAATTTCCTCGTATTCCCGCACTAAGGCCATTTGTTCGCCGCTGTCAGCAAATACTTGCTCTAAGACAGTGTGATTTTCGTCTAAATCTGGCTGTTGGGGGAGATAGACAATTTTAGAGCCTGGATTGACCCAGCGATCGCCAGAGTCGATCGACTCCAAACCGGCAATCATTTTCAGCAGCGTTGATTTGCCGGAACCGTTGGTGCCGATGAGTCCGACTTTATCGCCTTCATCGAGGCTGAAACTTGCATCTGTCAAGAGTTCCTTGATGCCGAAGTCTTTTTTGATCGATCGCAGAGTAAAAATAGTCATCTGTATATACAATTATTCACCTAACTTAGTGTAGCGCTGATGGTGATTTAAGCTTATTATACCAATACCGACGATAATTAGATATCTAGCCTTACCCAACGCTTCCAGAGCAGTACGCGATGAAAAATCCTCTCCATCAGACACCGCCCGATGATACAGGCACAGATACGTTGAAACGGTTTCGCTATCAGGCTCAACTTGCTTTGCCTTTCTGTCTGGCATGTGCGCGTAAGGAGAAGATCCGCTCCATCATCATGGAGCACTTTGAAGATATTGTCATTGAATACGATGATTATTGGCATTTCATCCAAGTTAAAACCCGGAATGCAGAACGAGGTCCATGGAAATTGGGTGATGCTATAGATGGGTTAAAAAGTTTATATCGAGCTTTTCAGGAAACATCCCATTTAGAAGCTAAATACAGTCTCTTTATCGAAGGAGCGATATCATCAACAGATGATCTTAATGCCTTAGCTCCACGCAATACGGATATTTCAGACAAAATTATACACAGAATATCTGAAAAACTTGAGATTGAAGATTCTAAATGCAGAGTTTTTCTAAAATCTGTCACTGTTCATCCCAATCAGCCTCCTAGAGCAAATATTACATCACATAATATTCACCTAATGGGGCAAGTCTCAGCAAGCACCACAATCTGTGAAATCGCATCTTTAGAGGAAAAACTTACTGATGAAATTCTTCGAGCAATGTCATGCGCTCGATTGGATAATCTTTTATATTATTACATCGCGAAGGTAGAGGAAACTGAAGATGGGAACAGAGCCAGAGTCGATGCAAAACGCCTTACTGCCAGCAATATCACTGATATCCTCGGCTCCCTCACAATTGGCGATTATCCCTTGCTGCGGCGAATTACTGATCTTAATGCACCTACTCTAACTAAGCTAGAAAAGAAACTCGTTGCGGGCGGAGCTACAGAACGCATTATCAAAGATGCGAAAAACTTACGAGCCAATGCCTCTATGCGTGAAGCCGAAATCCTAGCATCTGGCTTCGTAGACCAAGAAGATAAAATGACTGACGTGCAGTTCCGAATCCAGACACTCACAAATTCAATTGTAGAAAATCATGATGAAGCAGAAAAACCAGCCAAGATTATCTGGAGAATGGTGCTCCATGAGCTAACTGAGAAAAAGGAGTCTGTCGATCCCCATCGCCTATATAAGCAAGATCCTTATCTGTTACTCGGTGCAGTCTGTGGGCTTTCTGATGAGTGTCGCATTGATTGGGGGGTTAAAATTGCGTAAGGAACTATTTCAACCTTCTATCGAAAGTGAAGCACGTATCCTGCTGCTTATTAATGCTTTCACTACACGAACCAAATCTCTGGAAGGCAGAACAAAATTAGCTAAGCTTGATTTTCTGTTACGCTATCCAGGCTTCATGCAACGCGCTCTAGCCATTCGTACATCGAGCCAAGTTATGGAAGTAGCCCATGAAGAACAACATAATATTGAAGGGAGGATGATTCGATATCGATATGGACCTTGGGACCCGTCACATTATGCTATTCTTGGCAAGCTCATTGGTAAAGGGTTAGTTGAAACTGCTTCCCACGATCAAGGGATTGACTATCGTGCTACAACATTAGGTTCAGAACTTGCCAAAAAACTTGCCAAGGAAGATTCTTGGCAAGAAACTAGCGCACGTATCAAACTTCTAAAACAGAATTTTGACCTTTCTGGTAGTAATCTCAAGAATTTTATTTACCAGCACTTTCCTGAAGTTACTGGTGCTTCTTGGGGGCAAAAGTTATGAGAATTCACATCAATAAAATCGACTTGGTAGGCACGGGTCGTGAATTTTCCATAACACCTGGACTGAAAATCATCACTGGTTCGATCACCACTGGCAAAACAACCTTGATCAAGTGCTTTCGCGGGTTATTGGGTTCTATTCTCAAAGATTTTTCAAGGGAAGCACGACAGAAAATCACTCATCTCGTTGGAGAGATTATCATTGGCGACAATGCGTATGAGATTATCAGACCTTTCGTTACGACCAGTGATGCACTGATTTCTATCGCTGGTGAAAATGAGACAAAACGTTTACCAGCTTTGCGTAGTAAATCTGATGAAGAAACCTATGGAACGTGGTTGTTAGAACAACTCAATTTGCCAACTTTGAGAGTGCCTACAGCCCCGACTCAAGATGACAGCGATACATCACCTTTATCTATCAATGATTACATGATGTATTGCCATCTTCGTCAAGATGAAATTGACAGTAGCGTTTTTGGACATACCAATTTTCCAAAAAACAACAAACGCAAGTATGTCTTTGAAGTTATTTATGGTAAGTATGATGTCGAAATAGCTCAGCTACAGATGAAACGCCGTGAAACAGTAAGTGAAATTCGGCGTTTACAGAATTACACTAAAACAATTGATGAATTTCTTACTGGAACGCCGTTTGAGAATCGAGCAGCCATTCTCCATAACCTTAACAATGTAATTAGAGAACTAGAAACAGCATATTTGGATTCAGAAACTCTAGGGCAGGAAATTAGAGGCTATACAAATACAGATGAGTTGCGAGAGAACCTCTTAGAAGTGCAGCAGAAATTGGATGAACTTCACCAGAAGCTTCAGTATGAGCAATATAGCCTCGCACAGAAACAGAGTCTCATTGCCCAACTACAAACCCAAAGTGCCAGACTTACCAAGTCTATTGTAGCAGGAAAATATTTGTTAGACTTCGATTTCCTTTCCTGCCCACGCTGTGGCTCTTCTATTCAACCATCCCGAACCCAACCAGAAATTTGTTATCTTTGCCTGCAACAACCAGAACCTCAAATTACCCAAGATGATTTGATTAAGGAACAAGACAGATTAGAACAACAAATCACTGAAACCTTTGAGCTAGTGAATGCACATCGCACTGCAACTACCGATATTGAACAGGAAATCACCCGACTAGATGCACAACGCCAAACCTTATCTTTCGAGATAAATCATCGGACTCGTCGCTATGTTTCTGAGCAAGCAGAGCAAATCGCACAAGTGGAGCAGCATCGCACCCAATTACAGGAGCAGAAGCAGCGTCTAGAAGAATATCTCGGATTGTATAATCGGCACGATCAGGCTATCAATACTATTCAACAACTGGAATCCAATCTTGAAGAGTTAGATACGGCGATTGATTTAGCTAATAGCCGAGTTTCAGAATTTGAAAATTACATAGGTTTTTTAGACAGAACTTATCAAGAAATTCTTCGAGAAATTCGAGTACCTTCTTTTTCAGATCCGGGACCATCAATCATTGACCGAAAAACATACCTACCACGTTTTGAGGGCAGACGTTTTGATGAATTGGAGTCTCAGGGTCTTAAAGTGATGGTCAATGTTGCTCATGCGCTTGCACATCAATTAACTTGTATCCATTTTGACTTAAAGCTTCCAAATATCCTGCTAATTGATGGTTTATCCGGCAATATTGGCTATGAAGGGCTAGATCGCGAACGTATTGAAGCTGTTTACAGCTGCATCATCCGAATTAGTCATGAGTATCAAAATCGTTTGCAAATTATCGTGTCTGATAATACTGTTCCCGAAAGCGCCCGTGAATACATATTAGTTGAATTCAGCGATGAGAATAAACTCATTCCTTTTTAAGTCAAAGTAAGGAGGCTGAATGAAAACTGCCCTCGGCCTACCAATTGACAAAATAGCGAAGTTTCTTCGCAGATATCTCGTTGAGACTCTTATATTTTTCACATAAACCCGGTTGCTTTGCGTGAGTCTTGCTATACTTTGATCGAGAAATGATATGTTCGATCGCAACTTACTTTGAAGTAAGCAAAAAAGGAGGATCTACAAAAATGGGTAAAGGCAGGTTAGAAGCCTTCAGCGATGGTGTAATCGCCATTCTCATCACCATAATGGTGCTGGAATTGAAAGTGCCCCATGAAGCTGATTTAGCTGCGCTGCGTCCGCTACTTCCAGTATTTCTGAGCTATGTACTCAGTTTTATTTATCTTGGTATCTACTGGAACAACCACCATCACTTGTTACAAGCGGCTCGGCACGTCAATGGTAATGTGTTGTGGGCTAATTTGCATCTGCTGTTCTGGTTGTCACTCATTCCCTTTGTCACTGCCTGGACAGGCGAGAACCACTTCGCGGCCTGGCCAGTTGCGCTTTATGGCGCAGTGCTGTTGTTGGCTGCGATCGCTTACTTCATTCTTACTCGTGTTCTTATTTCTCACCACGGTAAAGATTCCACTCTGGCTATCGCACTTGGGCGAGACTTTAAGGGTAAGGTAACATTGGTGATTTATGCCGTAGCAATCCTGCTTTCCTTTGTGAACTCATGGTTGGCTTTCATGCTGTATGTTTTAGTTGCAATAATGTGGCTTATCCCCGATCGGCGTATTGAGAAGATTCTGACTTCGTGAACAATGTTCCACAAAAAGCCATCGCCAGCCAGCTAACACTTCGCTTGAGGAATTAACAAATGACAATTCATCAAAACGG
>NZ_JAUBQU010000171.1:0-8929 GCF_036701435.1 Microcoleus sp. Pol12A5 | reverse complement strand
AGAACCTGAAAAACCATTTTACTTAGCTGAAGTTCAGTTTCAACCCGATGCCGACTTGTACTACCGCATCTTTGGCGAACTCTTTCTCTATCTGCGACAATACAAACCAATCAATCCTTGGCGCGTGGTTGTCATCTATCCCAATCGTCGCATCGAACACGAACAGATGCTGCAATTTCAGGAACTCTTAACGAGTCAGCGCGTCCAACGGATTTACCTCGATGAATTGCCAGAAGCCGCAGATCGATCGCTGGGAGTCAAAGTTGTTAAACTGGTAATCGAGCCAGCAGAGACAGCAGCAGAACAAGCACGGCAGTCGATCGCAATGGCCCGACAACAGTTGTCCGATCCAACCGTTCTACGCGATTTAATTAACCTCATCGAAACAATTATCGTCTACAAACTCCCCCAGAAAAGCCGCGAGGAAATTGCCGCCATGTTGAATTTAAGCGAACTCAGACAAACTCGATTTTACCAGGAAGTCAAGCAAGAAGGCTTAGAAGAAGGACTCGAACAAGGTGAACGGCAGGCGAAGTTAGAAGCCATTCGTCGCACGATAGGGTTGGGGATAAATTTAGAGACGATCGCGCAATTATTAGATTTGTCTCTCGAATTTGTTCGGCAAACAATTAACAAAATCCAACGGGAATCGATGTCACTCCCCGAACAAAATATCGACTCATTTATCGAACTATTAACTCAGCAGCGATCGCTCTTCGGGTCCGAACAATTAACCGAACTAGCCCAGCTAATTGAACCCTTATCCGATGAGATCGATGTCCTTTCAGAAGCGATTTCATCCTGGGCGGAAAATTACCCTTCAATTCAGGAAGCTCAAGCCCAACTTCTCGAACCACTACCGCCCGCTAAGGCATCAGAAAAAGCAGCAGTCACCCGAGAAAATAGCGAATCTCAAGTCCGCGATCGCCTCAACAAACAAGCTCTCAAAAATGCCATTTTATTGTAGCGCGATCTGCGATATTTCTACTGGTAAATAAACAGAAGCAGATCTTGCTGTCTTGCGTCAGGTGTTGAGTGGAAGTGATCGCCCAATTGCCACTAAAAAACAGAATAGTCAGAACCCCGACTTCTGGAATAAGTCGGGGTTCTGACAGTGAAAAAGTTGAGATTACTTTCTAGTTTAGTCTGCAGGAGCGAGGGAAACTAACAGAGTGATGTTGTCAACGCCGATGACATAAACCGTGTCTCCCGGTGTGAGGGTGATTTGGCGATCGCACCGTGCGGGCCACCAGCTACCTTGGAAGCGGACGCGACCTGTTTGATTCGGGTAAATCGATTCATCCACGACTGCTTCTTCGTTGAAATAGTTAAAATTGGTGTTGATGTAGTTATCCATTAAGATATTCTTTTCTGTGCTGTAGGTGTGAGTAGAAAAAATAGAACCGAAAGCTTTTACTACGTTGAACATTTTCCTGACTCCTTTTGTGTTAATATATATCGAAGTTTAATCGCCTATTTGAAGCTATTTAAGAGGTGGCATTTCCGGGATTGAGATTTATTTGTTGCCGTTGTACTTCAATCTCTGATTTAGTCTGCAGGAGCGAGAGAAACTAACAGAGTGATGTTGTCAACGCCGATGACATAAACCGTGTCTCCCGGTGTGAGGGTGATTTGGCGATCGCACCGTGCGGGCCACCAGCTACCTTGGAAGCGGACGCGACCTGTTTGATTCGGGTAAATCGATTCATCCACGACTGCTTCTTCGTTGAAGTAGTTAAAATTGGTGTTGACGTAGTTTTTGATTAGCATATTGTTAGCTGTGCTGTATCCTTGGGTAGAGAAAATCGAGCCGAAAGCTTTTACTACGTTGAACATGATATTTACTCCTGTGGTGTTAAAATATATGGATGTGTAATTGTCTGTTTATGCTATTTGAGAGGCTGCATTTCCTCGGTTAAGATTGATTGCCTTGATATTTCATTGTTCTTGCCTTCCGTAGTTTTATCAGGATAAAAGGCAAAGAATTTTTGAAATGTTGAGGGGATTTGAGAAGCGGTTGCGGGGAGTCTAAATCCAGTAATTCCGAGGTATTGAATTAAGGATTTAGTGGTTGAGCAGTTGCTGGGATTTGCCTCAAGGGTAGATGTTATTAGCTACATTAGAGATTGGCTGATTCCGCATTACTACTGCTGTGAAGATGTTTTATTTTTGGGTTTTATGTTTTGATTGGGTTGTGACTCACTTGCTTTACACTTACTAATTTGCCAGGAGTCGAATGTCTTTGGTGCGATCGCCAGTCCACTTTCCGAGTCTGGTACTGGCACAGGACACTGAGAAACCCGCAAACAACGAGCTTTCAAAGGTTTTTGCCTCCCGATCAAGCTGCTGGCTGTGCCAATTTAGCTAAGTGGACTAGCGCGAACGGTGAATTATGAATTTACGCAGTCTCGATCGCCCAATCCGGAATATCCATAAATATCTAGTCCTAACTTACGCACCAAACCTCTAAAAACTCGGTTTCTGACACCCTGTGCGCCATTAGGGGCCCGTAAGCGGGTCTATGATATAAGGAAGTAAACTTGGCAACTCACCCACCCTCCCCATGCGATATTGAGGTGTACCTACCTATTTAGGCATAGACAATAGGCGATCGAGACTTACGCAGAGATCGGGAGGCGGTAGGAGTTTTTGATCGATGCAGGTCGATCGCACCCTGTTATCCAATTATTGAACAGGTCGAACTTAAAATCCATTCATAAATTCAGAATCTTAAATTCATAAAAGTCATAATTGTAGACAGCCTGCTTGATACTGCATAATTGTTACGGGAATTTTGAATAAAGTTTTAGCTAATTGAGACAAACCAAACTTGAATTTAAGCGACTGTGGCAATTCTTGTACGGAAACTTCTACGAAGCCAAAGCGAGTATAAAATGATGCGAGTCGCTTTCCCAAACATTCTAAATATAGCGGTTCTGTAGCTTGTTGAATTAAATATTTTGTGAGGTAGCTTCCCAAACCTCGATCGCGCCAATCTTTCGCCACTACCAAACTGCCCAATTCTTGCGCGCCCGCAAAGTTCCGCAACTGTCCGCAAGCTGCCAATTTTCCCTCGCATTCGATGACCCAGAATTGCTGCCAGCGCAACTGAGTTGGATCGAGTCGGGCGCTCCAAACTAACTTTTTAATTGATTTGATATCTTGAGCTGAGGCGGGGCGGATAGCGCATTCAGAGGGTAAGGAAAAAGAAGTTTCTGTCATTAGTTATAGTTGGTAACTACAGCAGCAATTCGTTTAAAAATGCGGAATACCTCGTAAAAGTCCTGGGCGCGATCGATTACGAACTCATAAGATAAAGCGTACTGTGGAGTGTCTTGTTTAATCAATTTAAGGAATCTGAAGTTGCTGCCATTTGTCAGCAGCCCAAAAGTTGGTCTGTCTGGATTGGGGTTACTCAGCATATAAAAGAGTAGCTGGGGAAGTCCTGCCTCAAGGGAGTATTGAGTTCGCTTGGCTTCGATTGCCACAACCCAAAAAGATTCCATTAAAAGCAGAATATCAATGCTTCCTCTGACCAGTATATCTTCATCCACTGTAACCAGTTCCACCGATTTTTCTGACTCTATGTGAAAGGGAGTCAGGTAAAAATCTGCTAAAAATAGCAAGGGAGCCAGTACCACCATTTTTACGGTATCTTCTATCATGGGGTACTCAGCACTGTTAGTATAGCCAGCTTTTACTTTGTCTAGATATCGCTTTTCTTCATCAGTAATTTCTGGTAAATCGTCAATCCACTCTGGGAAAAATTGCTCGTCTTCTGCAAGTTGCAAGTTAAATTTTGTTTTAACCTCACGTAGTGTCAGTGTTTTTGCTTGAAGTGATTGTGTCATAGTTTTCTGTAGCGATATGCTAGTTGTAATTTATTGTAGCAGATAAACTATCGATCGCCTCCAACAACAACTCCGCGCCAAACCTTACCGGATCGGTACAAGCCAATCCCGTTTCTGCTTGAACTTCAGCTATTGCTAACAGCGCATCTGCCTCATTTAAGTGATGAGTGTTGAGGGCGATCGCGCTCACTTTTCCCCTTGCAAAAGCACCCGCAGCAGCAGCTACCATTTCGTACAATTCAACCACCTTTGATAACCTGGGAATCGATACGTGCGGGTGATTGCGAATGCTAGTTTGTCCGGCTCGGTGCGCTAAAATTAA
The DNA here is from genome assembly GCF_036701435.1 of Microcoleus sp. Pol12A5. NCBI lineage: Bacteria > Bacillati > Cyanobacteriota > Cyanophyceae > Oscillatoriales > Microcoleaceae > Microcoleus > Microcoleus sp. Pol12A5. Next base: position 4,756 of record NZ_JAUBQU010000171.1, on the reverse strand, counting down.
GTGAGTTGGCTGCGAACCCCGCAACAGCGGCAGCGTCGCCGTCGAACCCGGATGCAATAGCGAACCTTGCCCTTCTACGTGCAAAATATCGCATTCAGCACCCAATTTTATCGCCATTTGTTCGACAGCACCAGCGGCGAAATCAACTCGCACTGCATCCAAAGGAAGGCCTTCATTTCCGATCATTAAACCCGTTTGTCCGGTTGCTAAAAATTTGGAACGCAAACCCCGCTGCAAGCAAATGCGGTTGAGTTCCAGACTGGTTGACATTTTGCCAACACTCATATCTGTGCCGACAGTTAACACGCGGCGACAGCTTAATTTAGCGGCAGCGGCAGAGGCGATCGCACCCACAGATTTTGGTTCCTGACGCACGTCCCAAATCCATTGATTTTCGGTTAAGGGAACTGTTATCAAAGGTGCCAGTTTCGCGTGCAAACCGTTGACAACAGACAAACCTGCTGCTACCGCTTGATTAATTTCTGGTAGCCATTCCGCAGGCAAAACACCGCCGGAAGGAGCGATACCAATTAGCAGAATATCCGGTGCAAATTGCAGTGCTTCTGCAACGGAAGCAACTATCGGTACTTGTTGACGAATGCCCGTTAATTCAGGTAAAGATTGTCCTGCACATTGGCGGTCTATTACTGCTACAATTTGTGCTTCGCTGTAGCGCAAAAATGCTAAGCCTGTTTTGCCGGAAGGACCAATAATTCCCTCATGCAGTAAGATAGCAACTTTGCCATTTTTGATGGGATAGTTTTTAGTCATTGGTTCACTGTAAGTAGATGAAGCTTGAAAATACATCAGGCCTGGACGCAGTGAGTGAAACTTTAGCTTTCGCGAACCGAAAGAAAGCAATTACAAAGTTTATGATAGCTTGATATTCTGTTACATGGTAAAGTTTATTTGCGCCAACCTACTTACTTCTATTCTCCAATCTCAATTCGCCGCACTCCCAATCCCGATCGCCCGTTTGGCATCAAACACCCATTTTCTACGATCGCACCTGTGAAAGGATCGTCTAATAAATTTAAGTGACTGTCCAAATCCAAATAGTCAGCTAGCGGTGAAAGTTGTGCTGCTGCTGTATTTGCGATCGCGCTATCTGAATAGCAGCCGAACATTACTTGCAAATTGCAGGCTTTGGCTGTGTGAATCATCCGCATTGCTTCGGTCAATCCCCCTGATTTCATCATTTTGATATTGATGCCGTGGACGCAGTGGGCTAACTTGGGTATATCGGAACTATTAAAGCAACTTTCATCAGCAAAAATTGGCAGGGGCGATTGACGGTACAGTTCTGAGAATTCATCCATATCGGCGACGGGTGAAAGCGGCTGTTCGACATAATTTATCTTATATTTTTCTAGCCAGTCACACATCTCGGCAGCATCTTTTAAACTCCAACCGCCGTTAGCATCAACACTGATTTTAAGGTTAGCTGGTGCTTCGTCAAGCACTGCTATTAACATAGCTTTGTCGGCTTCGATTCCTGCGGGATTGCCTAATTTGACCTTGACGGCGCGGTATTTGATACCTGCTGGATCTTTGCCAAACCAATCGCGGACTCTTTCTCTTGCACCAGAGGGCGAATTAATGCCGATTGTGACCGAGGTGGGGACGATGCGCGATCGATCTAATCCCCACATTTTCCACAGCGGCAAGCCTGCTTTTTTACCCAGCCAGTCGTGCATTGCCGTGTCGATGCCGGCGCGGGCGGCTGACGGTAAGTTGACCTCTGTTAATACTTGTTCGATTTTTTGGCGATCGAAGGGAGTAAACTTTTCTAGCAGCGGTGCAACTTCTTGCAATGTGGCTAGCAGAATTTCGGTAGTTTGGGGCAGAGAACCTGTGGAAAAGGGCGATGCTTCTCCCCAACCTTCGATGCCTTCGTGTGCTAATTTTACCCATAAATTCGTACTTTGGGCTGTGGTACCGCGACTGATGGTAAGCGCAAACCGCTTGCGGACAGTGAAGGTTTCAATTTGAACGTGCATTGTCAGTGATCGGTGATTTTTTCTAGATAAAAATCCGAGGGGGCGGATTGCGCCGCTCTTGCGATTTTTTACTTTTTACTTTATAGTTTGATTTTGCTTGTTCTAGTTTATCAAAAACTTGATGAAATTCATTATTTCTGTTTCGCCGAAGAGAGTTGCTTTCTCTCTCAGCATTTGGGTGCTCTTTTTTGCTGTTGCTGGTTGCATCGTACAAGTTCTCCGCTACGGTTTTAACTATCAACAACGCTGGATTAGTTTGTTTAACTTAGACAGAGAAATAAATTATCCTTCCTGGTACTCGTCATTTACTTTGCTGTTTGGCGCGATTTTGCTAGGTATTATTGCTAGTGCTAAGAAGAAGCAGGGCGATCGCTATTTTGGACACTGGAAAGCGCTGGGGTTCATCTTTGTATTTTTTTCGTTAGATGAAATCTTGAGTCTGCACGAAATATTAATTATTAACGACTTGCGAAAGGCACTAGATTTAGGGGGACTTTTTTACTTCATTTGGGTAATTCCGGGGGCGATTTTTGTTGTGGTTACTGGGCTGGCTTATCTCAAGTTTCTCCGGCACCTACCCCGGAAAACAAGGGATTTATTTTTACTGGCAGGCAGTATATATGTCGGTGGAGCACTTGGCATGGAAATGGTTTGTGGCTATTATGCAGATGCGGTAGGTCAGCGAAATTTGATCTACGGTTTAATGGCTTCTGTTGAAGAAATTTTGGAAATGGTAGGGGTGATCGTATTTATCTACGCCCTGCTGTCTTACATCGGTTCCCATCTCGAAACTATTGATTTGCGGTTGAAGATAGTGGATAATCGAGAGAGGTAAAACTGACGATCGACCAACATTCTTAACGAAATTGAAATTGCCGACTTTATGCCTATCTACTTCTACACCACTGGCAGCGAATACGGCTGTTTTTCTAATTTTTCCAGTCATGGATTCGAGTTAGACGGAGAATATTGGTCAACTACTGAGCATTATTTTCAAGCACAAAAGTTTCCCAAAACGGCTCATTACGACCAAATTCGCCAAGCAAAAACGCCGAAAGATGCCGCAAAGATGGGGCGCGATCGCTCTCGTCCTCTCCGCAAAGATTGGGAACAAGTCAAAGATGATATTATGCGAAAAGCCGTACTCCGCAAATTTGAAACTCATGCCGAAATTAGAGAAATTTTACTAGCTACTGGCGATGAGGAAATAGTCGAAAATTCCCCTAGTGATTACTATTGGGGTTGCGGTAAAGATGGCAGCGGCAAAAATATGTTGGGCCAGATTTTAATGGAAGTAAGGGAAATATTCCGAAAACGCACGTTCCAGTAAAACCTAATTTAAATTGCCCATCATAAAGCAGGACTTGTTTAATAGTAAGTCCTGCAAAGCTCTAAGCGAGCATTTTCCCAATTTTATTAAACACGCTGACTCAAAAATCCGCCTGACAAACAGTCGAATTTTGTGCCAATCTCCTCAGGCTGTTCTGGTAGAGGGTTTAGCCTCTCCGAGAAGACTGCAAAGCAGGGGAAACGGTAAAAACCCTGCACCACATTTTGATTTCAACAACTACTGTCAACCCGAATTAACTTTTATCGTCACAAGTACAGCATTTGTTCGCCAGTCGCCTCCCGGACACCGTTCTCCTTAGGTTGGCGATTTACAGGTCAAACAGCAAAACTCCTGTTCTGGTTAAAGTGTGTTTTTTATTGATGCTGCATCTTTCTATTGTGTTGGATTTGGGGAAAGTGTTAGCTATTGTACAGAATTCTTTACATTTGTGATTTATTTGGATATAATCGCGCCACTCTGCCGCAGTTGCTGTTGAATTCGGTTAAATTCTTTCTGTTCTGCGCTTAGCAAAGTATTGTCGATCGGCGATCGCATATCCCACTGCAATTCGGACAATAACAACAAACAGCCGGCCATAATTATTCCTGTGGTTAGATATTGCCAAGGTGCAACAAAAGTTAATAGAGGGATGCTAAATAAATGAGTTAGTCCGATCAGGAGAAAAGTGCGCGATCGCAAACCGAGTCCCGTCAACAAATAGCCGATCGCGCTCAACCCCAACCACAAATCGCAAAGGTGCAGCAACAAACCTCCCCAACCGGCAAAAATACTGCAATCGGTCAGAACCAAACCAGTTATCATCAAAATCGCCCAACAGTAAAGAATCCAGCTAACTCGCTCGACTCTTACCCAAAACAAAGTCAAAACCGCCATCCCCGCAGTGCCAATTAGAGTCAAAGTTGACCACAGAATCGCCTGAAAGCTCCAACTGATGGGGAAAAACTGAGCCGTAAAAAAAATCCCCGCCGTCACCAAACCCCAAAGCAGAAAAGTTTGGTCGATCCGGGTATAAAATCCTGAGAAAAGAGTAATATTTCCAATTTGCCAGCGGAGTTGCAACAGGCCTTCGCGGTCTTGTACGTCGAGATGTTCCTGTTTGCAGCGGATTAGGGGTTCGGAGGCGTTGAAAAAGGTCATCCAGTGTTGGGGAAAGTATGAAGTTTTGTGTATTGTAACAAGTCTTAAGGAATATTTTTGAGATTTTTTCTTGTTCCCAGGCTCTGCCTGGGGACGCAGATTTGGAGGCTCTGCTTGCTGTTTTCCTCAGCCACCGAAGAGGCAGAAGGCTGCGTTAAGCTTTGGACTAACGCAGCCTTGAGATTTGAGTTCAAGCAAGTCTCCAATACTTATCTTTTGGAGAATAAATGAAGGCAACATTCACAAGAATTGATCTATCTTTTTTGCC
>NZ_JAUBQU010000312.1:0-1147 GCF_036701435.1 Microcoleus sp. Pol12A5 | reverse complement strand
ATTCCCTAAAATCGGCTGATTTAGAGGCGAGTGTTCTGAGAAATTTGGGATTAGTTTACTATGCCCAAAAAGAGTATAAAAAGGCAGTTGAATATCAAGAGCAAAGTTTAGCGATCGCTAAACAGCAGCGCGATCGCCGAGGCGAAGCTCTTGCTTTGAGCAATTTGGGATTAGTACACTATTCCCTAACCGATTATGTCAAAGCAATTGATGATCAGAAACAAAGTTTAGCGATCGCCTCAGCACTGGGCGATCGCTTCGTTCAAGGTCGTGCTCTAGAGAATTTAGGAATTGCTTACTATGCTGTCAAAAATTATCGTCAAGCGATTGAGTCTCACCAACAAAGTTTAGCCATTGCCAGAGAACTGAGCGATCGCCACGCAGAAGGTCGCGCGCTCACAAATTTAGGTGACGCTTTATACAAAGCAAAGCAACCAGCAGAAGCTATCAAAGCTTTATTTTCAGCCATTGAAATTTGGGAATCTCTGCGGTCAAATTTAGAAAATAACGACCTCAATTTAGTTTCAATTTTTGAAACCCAAGAAACAAGTTATAGTACGTTGCAAGAAGTGCTTGCGAATCAAAATCAGCATAATAAAGCGCTAGAAATAACAGAACGGGGTCGGGCGCAAGCTTTTGTGAGATTATTGACCAACCGTTTTTCTTCCCAGTCAGCACGGGCTACCCTAAAGTCATCGGAAAGTCAAATAAAACCGCTCAACATCCAGGAAATTCAGCAAATCGCTCAACAACAAAATTCCACTTTAGTTTCTTACTCGATTATCAAAGAAGTCGTAGAAGCTGATGGTCAAAGAAAGCTGCAAGATTCAGAACTTTATATCTGGGTAATGCAGCCGACTGGAAAAATAGACTTTCGTCGCATCAGTTTGAAAGGTTTGGTTGAGGAAAAAACTTCATTACAAGCCTTGATTACTCAAGGTCGTTGCTTCATTCCCAGTTGCCTGCGAAACAAGCAGCGCTCCCAACCAGCTACAGATCCGACCCAAACCCGGCCTATTGTCGAGCAACGATTTTTAAACCCGTCATTGCAAGAGCTTTATCAACTACTGATCGAACCAATTGCTGACCTTCTACCTCAAGATCCAGCGTCGCGAATTACCTTTATTCCTCATGAATCTTTGTTCTT
>NZ_JAUBQU010000170.1:0-9100 GCF_036701435.1 Microcoleus sp. Pol12A5 | reverse complement strand
TGTATGGAAATCGATAAAATCATTAAGCGCAGCCTGGATCTGGTTTATCAAGACCTTAGCACGATTAACTTAAAAGTCCTTACCCAGTATTTCCAAAATTTAGATAAGCAGACAAAAAATGTGTGGACTCATCACATTAATTTCACTTTTAGCCAGATAGCAAATAAATTTGAGCAGCCGACTGTTTACTTGCCTGAAAATACCAAATCACTGAGGTCTGTACTTATTCCAGCTCTGGATAATTTATCCAAACACCGTTTAGGCGATCTTTTTTGGGAAGAGGTTTTAAATTTTAAAAAGCAGGTTTCAAGCGCGCTGGATAACTTCATTAATTCAATCTTTGATGACAGATTAAAACTAGGAAGTCGAGCTTTAGTTAAAGCCCTGAGATTTTACAATGAATTTCTGGAAAAGCAAGATAGATATCAGCAAGAAACACCTGCACAACGTCAGGCTGAAAGAGCCTGGATTGATTCGCAATGGACAGAAATTCAGAGAGTGGAAAAAGGTATTAAAGTGATTCTAAATTCTTCTCCATAATTCCTTAAGCTACTGTTATTCTACTAGATCGCACTTCTTCACACGCTAAAATAAACTTAGTCACAATTCCATGAAAAAAATGACAACACAACTACTAGAACTAGAGGGAACGTGGGAAGAAATTCTCGCCCAATCAGCCAAATTTGCCGATCGCCGAGTTCGCGTTATTGTTCTTGCGGATGAGGAACCGCTGAAGTCAGCCGAAGACTGTTTTCGTCAAGGATGGCACGAAGCAATGACAGGAGAGACTGTACCGCTTTCTGAACTATGGGAAGGAATTGATACAGCGATCGAGATGATGCAGTCTCTGCCAGAAACTTTACAGCAGCAAGTAGCGGAATACTTGAAAGAGTATATCGCAGACTTAAAAGATGAGCTTCAATGGGACGAATCTTTCAAGAAAACGCAACCGCAACTTGTGGCTGCTGCCCAACGCGCAAAACAAGAAATTGCTGAAGGAAAGGCACAGGAAATGAAACTTAATGAGTTATGAAATCTGCCACCCTTCCTTCCTTTTGGGAAAAATACAATTCTCTTGACAGTAGAGTAAAAGAGCAACCTAGAAAAGCTTATGGTTTCTGGCTAGAAAATCCCTTTCATCGATCTTTGCACTTCAAGTGCATCAACCAGGAAGAAAATATCTGGTCTGCGAGAATCACGCGCGGCTATCCAGCAGTGGGGATTTTACAAGGAGATACCGTGACATGGTTTTGGATTGGAAACCACGATGATTATGAACGTTTTTTCTAGTAATCAGGCCGGGGCGGGTTTTCGAGATGGTTGGTTTCAGGCAATTATTGTTAGCGAACCCGCCCCTACATCGCCTGGAATCTGGCCTGTTTCACAAGAGTTAAAAATTTACATCCTCTCTAATACCTTAATCCCCAACAACTCCAAACCTAACTTCAAAGTCCTCGCCGTCAAATCGCACAAAATTAACCGCGAAGTCCGCAACGGTTCCTCAGCTTTCAAAACCGGACATTGCTCAAAAAATTGATTGAACTTTTGACTCAATTCAAACAAATACTGACAAATGCGATTCGGCAACAAATCGCCGCCTACAGCATTTACTACTTCATTCAACTGCAATAAATGCTTTGCCAATACCAACTCGGCATCTGATTGCAAAATCACTTTCGCACCAGCATCTAAATTATCAAAATTAATCTCACCTTTGCGGCGGATTCCCTGCACGCGCACGTAAGCATACAGCATATAAGGAGCGGTATTTCCTTGCAATGCGAGCATTTTGTCGTAACTGAAAATATAGTTGCTGGCGCGATTTTGACTTAAATCGGCATACTTAACCGCACTCAAACCAACTGTTCGAGATACGTTAGCAATGAATTCCTCAGTTTCTTGTCTTTCTTCGACTTTTAATCTCTCTTCTAAATCTTGGCGCGTGCGGACGATCGCCTCATCTAACAAATCCTGCAACCGCACTGTTTCCCCAGAACGAGTTTTGAGTTTTTTGCCGTCTTCGCCCAATACCAAACCGAAGGGAATGTGCACAATTTCGACATCTTCAGGAATCCAACCGGCTTTTCTGGCTACTGCAAATACTTGGGCAAAATGGTTGGCTTGTCCAGAATCGGTGACATAAATTAACCGCTTTGCATTGTCTTTTTGGATGCGGTAGCGCACTGCTGCTAAATCTGTTGTCGCGTAGTTGTAGCCGCCGTCGGTTTTTTGGACGATTAGCGGCAGTGGTTCGCCTTCTTTGTTGGTAAAGCCGTCTACAAAAACGCATTTCGCGCCGTCACTTTCTACTAGCAAACCTAGATTGGTTAAATCTTCGACGACTGCGGGCAATAGAGGATTGTAAAACGATTCGCCGCGTTCGGTTAATTTGATATCTAGCAAATCGTAGATTACTTGGAATTCGCGGCGCGATTGATCGCACAGCAATTTCCAAGCGCGGCGGGTGTCTTCGGCGCCTGCTTGCAGTTTTACTACTTCTTGGCGGGCGGTTTCTTTGAAGGTTTCGTCTGTGTCAAAGCGCTGTTTTGCTTGGCGGTAAAATGCGACTAAATCGCCTAAGTCTAGGGCGTCAGCGGTTGTGAGGGCTTCGGGGTGAACTTCGCGCAAGTATGCGATCAGCATTCCGAATTGGGTGCCCCAGTCGCCGATGTGGTTGATTCTGAGTACGTCGTGGCCTTGAAATTCGAGGGTACGGGCGATCGCATCTCCGATGATTGTCGATCGCAAGTGTCCGACGTGCATTTCTTTGGCTATATTCGGACTCGAAAAGTCGATCGCGATTGTCTGAGGCGTTTTCGCCGGTTCAATCCCCAAACGCGAGTCGCCGGCGATCGCACTAATTTGCGCTTCCAAATAAGCCGGTTTCAGCTTCAAATTGATAAAACCGGGCCCGGCGATTTCTGGGGTTTCGCAGATGTCAGTAATATCTAGGTTTTCGATGATTGTCGAGGCGATCGCCCGCGGCGGCTTTCCTAACTTTTTCCCCAAACTCATCGCCGCGTTGCACTGAAAGTCCCCAAAGTTGGGATTGCTGGCGGCGGCTAGCATCGGATCTGCACCTGCATAACTTTCGCCGAATGCAGCGGTGAATGCTTTTTCAAATTTTGCTTTTAACTGTTGGGCGATCGAGTTCATGTTTAATATTTTGATTGGATGTTTATTTTTAACTCTAGATTAATGACTTTTTGCCAATAATACTCTTACTACTTAGGTAATTTCCCTCTGGTTCTCTTCCTCTCGTCCTCTCCTCCTCTCCTCACCTACTAGGAAATTTTGTACTTCGCTTTGAGCTGCTGATGCGATCAAAAGCACTGACGGTAATAGCACAGAGTACATTTTATCACAGTTGCGATCGCTACACAAATTAAAAATTATCACATCTAGTCAATGATCTCGATCGCTAGATCATTTTGTTAAATCGCTTACATTAAGGTATGTTAAAATTTTTTCAATGCTCCCAAAAATCCTACGAAAGGAAGTAGTTATGTTATCTCAACCTATTTTTGGCGATCGCTCTCTGACCCAAGCCTTTTATCAAGCAGTAATCGATCGCTTCTACGACGGTTTCAGTCTCTCCACCCAAGCACTATTACGAGAGTGTACCCTCGGCTTTGCCCCTTGTCCCGATGGAGTCAAAACCTTTTTCATCATCGCGCCGAGTCTGGATGCAGCAGAGCAACTAATGGAAAAAATGGACAGCATTTTGGAGCGAGTTGCCGAACTCATGGCTGGAGTCGGACAAGTTGCTCTGTGCATAGTTCCCCCCGGCAGCGAAGCAGAGCAACCAGTAGATATGCAAGATTTAGAAAAAGTTCCCCCAGATTGTCTGGCTTGCAAATTCTTTACAATTATATGGGCCGATGCTGCGGCCGATCGGTAAAATTGACAGTTAGCAACCAGCAACTCAACAAGGTTCGGCTGAACCTGTGGCTGTGGCGCGGGGTAGATTGTCTGTTAGTTACAGTCCGTGGAATTATCGGGCAAAGCGTGCAGGTAATTTAGATCGTTGGCAAGGTTGCACTCGCAATCCTTGGCAAGTATTAAACAAGCAGACAAAATATATATCAAAGGCCCGCTTGTCAGTCGCTCAGATTTTTACCTGCCGGCTCAAACAGCCGTGCATCTACTTTTTACATTCCCAATAAAGGAAATCAAAAATCCGCATCAACGTTCCTGGGTGTCTCGCTTCAAAAGACAGCAGCAGGAATGAGGCGGTATCGCTGGCAAATAGATTTTTGCGAAATATCTGCTGATGTTCAGAATAAGCAGAAATATTCTCAAAAATAGATAATAGTTCCGCAGGTTGACCTCAGAAACACGGTTTTTACCCCCGCGCTTCATATTCGTAGTTCGCTAGGAAATTGACAGAAAATAGACTGTTTGTGGGAGAGTCACTAGCTAGAAACACAGCAAAGCTTTACTCAAAAAAAGAGCAGTTTTCCAGCGAAACCCCTGGCAGTGCACAGCGATCGTATCACAGCCTCATAGAATTTGTGAAAAATTTCAGTTGAAAATTTGAATTATTAAATTTTATGCCTAACATTGGCGATAAAATCTAAGATTGAAATTCTCAAATCTGAAATCCAGGCATCATGGTAAAACTGACACCAAACCCCAGCTTTAGTTTAACAATTCGGGTTGCTCTGCCGAACCAGCCGGGAATGCTGGCAAGAGTCACCAGCGCGATCGCATCTGTCGGCGGCAACTTCGGCCAAATCGACTTGATCGAGCAAACCCGCGCCACTACAATTCGTGATATCACCGTTGATGCCTCCAGCCTCGAGCACAATGAAGAAATAGTGCAAGCAGTGAAAGGACTCCCAGATATCAAAGTGATCGACGTGTACGATCGCACTTTCAACTTGCACCGCGGCGGAAAAATCAGCGTAGTTAGCAAAATTTCCCTCAAACGCCAGTCAGATTTGGCAATGGCATACACCCCTGGAGTCGGCCGCATCTGCACGGCGATCGCCAATGACCCGCAACAAGTTTATAACCTCACAATCAAACAAAATACTGTTGCCATTGTTACCGACGGTAGCGCAGTTTTGGGACTGGGAAACCTCGGCGCTGCCGCCGCACTGCCAGTCATGGAAGGTAAAGCCATGCTATTTAAAGAATTTGCAGGTATTGACGCCTTTCCTATCTGTTTGAATACCCAAGATACGGAGGAAATTATTCGCACAGTGCAGAATATCGCCCCGGTTTTTGGTGGCGTTAACCTCGAAGATATTTCTTCTCCCCGCTGCTTTGAAATCGAAGCAAGATTGCGGGAAACCTTAGATATTCCAATTTTTCACGACGACCAGCACGGCACTGCAATTGTCAGTTTGGCAGCATTAATTAATGCCTTGAAACTCGTCAAAAAAACAATCGCAGAAGTGTGTATCGTGATTAACGGAGCCGGTGCGGCCGGAGTCGCGATCGCCCGCTTGCTGCGTAAAGCAGGTGCCCAAAACATCATCATGTGCGACTCCAAAGGCGTTCTCTCCGAAGACCGCACGGATATGAACCCAGAAAAACTAGAATTTGCCGTCGCTTCGAGCGGTACTTTGGAAGATGCGATCGCCGGTGCCGATGTATTTTTAGGCGTCAGCGCCCCAGGCGTAGTCACCCGCTCCATGGTGCGTTCGATGGCCGAGAATCCCATTGTTTTTGCCATGGCAAATCCCATTCCCGAAATCCAGCCAGAATTAATTATGGAAGATGCGGCGATTATCGCAACCGGACGCAGCGATTACCCAAATCAAATTAATAATGTTTTGGCATTTCCGGGGATATTTCGAGGTGCTTTGGACTGCAAAGCAACCACGATTACGCCCACTATGTATTTGGAAGCAGCTTATGCGATCGCCTCTTTAGTCAGTCCTTCCCAGCTTGACAAAGAGCACATTATACCGTCTGTTTTTGATGAAAGAGTTGCCATTGCTGTCGCCGGTGCAGTGCAGTTAGCCGCCAGATCCGAAGGTCTTGCCCGCGATTAATAGAAGGAAGAAGGAAGACCTCCTTCTTCCTTCTTCTCTCTTGCTTAATGAAGGATAAAAGTCACAGCAATAAACAACATAAAAAGATATAATTAAATAAATCAAGTCCAGCTAGGTCAGATGCAAAGCCAGTTAGGAAAAGCCAAGCGCGATCGCTCCCACCGCAAATTGTTACAACTCAGCCCGATCGGGCTAGCCTTGTGCCGGACAGACGGGACTTTTCTCGACGTAAATCCAGCTTTTGCAAGTATTATCGGCCGCACAGTTGCAGAAACTCTCCACCTCAACTACTGGGAAATTCAGCAAACACAGTGCGCGCCCCCAGAAAAATATTTAGAATGTCAAGTAAAAAATAGCCATACGCACCTGTGCGAAGCAGCATACAAACATAAAAATAACCATCTCGTACCCGTGCGAGTTTCCGAGCGGGCAATTGAAATAGGGGGAGAGTGCGCGATTTGGCTAAGCGCTGAAGAAAATTTTAGTTCTCAGCAGGAAAATAGCGAACCGCTGGAATCAGCGCCGCTGCAGAGCAATTCACATCTAGAAAAATTGCTGACCAAGCAGACTGCAGAACTGGAAAAAACTCAGAAACTACTCGAAGAAAAATTTTCCGAACTGGAACAGGCTCAAGAAAAATTGCGTCTCCAAAGTCAAATTATCGACCAAATTCACGAAGCGGTGATTTCTACAGATATGGACGGCTGGATCACCATGTGGAATCAAGCCTGCCAAAAGTTATACGGCTATGAAAAAACTGAGGCTATCGGACAGCACATTTCTCTAATTTACCCGCCTGAAAAGCACGAATTTTTATTAGAGGAAGTCATCAAACCGCTACAAAAAAAAGGCGAGCATGAAATAGAAGTTATAACACGCCGAAAATCAGGAGAAATATTTTCCTCGCACCTGATGCTTTCGCTATTGAAAGACCAAACGGGAGAAGTTGTGGGGATGATTTGCTCTTTAACAGATCTCAGTATTTGCAAAGCTTTAGAACAAGAGTTAGCCCAGAGACAAGCACTATTTGATGCCTTTTTGAAGGAGGCACCTGCAGGACTTTGCATTTTGGACTCCCAACTGCGGTACGTGCAAATCAATCAATTTCTAGCACAAATAAACTGCCTGAGTCCTGAAGAACACATAGGCAAGACTGTACGGGAAATATTGCCGAACATCGCTCCTATTGTAGAGCCTTTGTACGAACAAATTTTGAGGGCGAAACAACCCTTAATTAATATAGAGATGAGTGGTGACAATCCCAGAAAGCCGGGGTTTGTCCGGCACCTGACAGGCTCTTATTTTCCCTTGCTAGACAAAGATGGCGAGGCTCTCGGCATCGGTGCAGTCATCATTGACATTAGCGATCGCAAACAAGCAGAAGCTGCGCTGCAAAAAAGCGAAGAGCTTTACCGCACTATGGCAAGCAACTTTCCCAACGGTGCGGTGATGTTGTTCGATCCAGAAATGCGCTACACCCTGGTAGAAGGTACAGAATTATCAGCAGTGGGGCTTTCCAAAGAACTCATGGAAGGCAAGACAATCTGGGAAGTATTCGAGCCAGATGTTTGCGCTGATATCGAGCCAACTTATCGGGCGGCACTGGCAGGACAAACAGTTGTTACAGAAATTATTTATAGCGATCGCGTTTACCTCGGTTATGCTTTGCCAGTCAGAAACGAACGGCAAGAAATTATCGGCGGATTGCTAATGACTCAAAACATTACTGCTCGCCAATTAGCAGAAGAAGCGCTCAGGGAAAGCGAGGAAAAATATCGGTGCATTGTCGAGACAGCAGACGAAGGAATTTGGATGATAGATACGGATAGTAAAACTACTTTTGTCAACCAAAAAATGGCCGATATGCTCGGCTGCACTCCAGAGGAAATGATCGGGAAGTCGCTATTTGATTTCATGGATGCAGAAGGCATCGCACTCGCACAAGTCAGTCTCGAACGCCGCCGTGAAGGAATTCGCGAACAGCTCGATTTTAAGTTCCGTAGCCGAGACGGCAGGGACTTGTGGGCGATGGTTTCTACTAATTCTTTGGCTGACAAACAGGGACGCTATGTGGGTGCTTTGGCAATGGTTGCCGACATTACCGATCGCAAGCAAACAGAAGCCGCATTGCAGCAGTCGGAAGCCAAATTTCGATCGCTCTACGAATTAACCAGTTTGCCCGTTTTTATGTTACGTGACAATGCCATCACCGATGCCAACACAGCCACCCTAAAACTATTCGGCTGTACTACCCCGCAACAGTTGTACGGCCAAAATCCCGGCAAACTCTCGCCTCTTTTCCAACCCAACGGCAGAGATTCTTTGAGCTTGGTTAACGAAATGATAGCGATCGCTTTTGAGCGGGGAAAGCACCGTTTTGATTGGGTTCATCAGCGCTTAGACGGTACTGATTTTCCCGCAGAAGTCGTGCTGACAATCATCGAGGTTGGAAATGAAAAAATCATCCAAGCAGTGCTCCAAGATTTAACGGATCGCAAACTTGCAGAAGAAACTTTAGTCCGATCGGAACAAGCACTCAGACAACAAGCTCAGCGAGAACTACTGCTCAATCAAATTGCTAACCAAATCCGCACTTCTTTAGATTTATACACCATTGTACAAACCGCCGTTCAAGAAATTCGCAATTTGATGCACCTAGATTGGTGCATTTTCACTTGGTATCGCCCCAACACGAATCCTCCGGTTTGGGACGTAACTTTTGAAGCCAAGAATGTAGATTTGCCCACTATTATCGGCACTTATCCTATAGACGACAAATCTTGTTTCGCTGTGCGCCAGATTTTGCGACGAGAAATTCTGCGAATTGATGATGTTAGCACTTTTGAAGATGTAAAATTGCGCGAACTTTTCCAGGCTTCAAAATTTAACTCAGTGCTGTCCCTGCCAATTCATACTGCTTCCGGCGATATTGGGGTGATTACCTGCTATCAAACCCTTTCCATGCGAAATTGGAGCGACTCGGAAGTCGAACTGATGCAAGCGGTAGTTGCTCAACTGGCGATCGCGATCGACCACGCCGAACTCTACACCCAAACCCGCACAGCGGCACGATTAGCTCAAGCTCAAACTCAACA
>NZ_JAUBQU010000311.1:0-1156 GCF_036701435.1 Microcoleus sp. Pol12A5 | reverse complement strand
TTGGCGCTCCGGCATCGACTGCAATTACTCTGCTTTAAGGCTGTTAGTAGGGCAAGGAATCCTTGCTCTACTAATATCATATCCGGTCGATTAACCATAATATAATCAGGAGGAACACCACCCCCATCAAAGAAAGAATGCCAAAACGAATTACCATCCCACCTCATCTAAGTGTAGAAGAGCGACAGACTCGTTTCCGTCAAGCTAAAACAACAACCCAGGCTTATCATTAATAGATTATTTGGCTGTTAGCCATTGGAAAAACCATCGCAGATGTGATGGTAGTGACAGGTTATAGTTGTGGTTAGATTTAGGAATGAGTTTGGGGCTACAACAATTTAGAACCTAAATCTCAAGGGATATCAACAAGGTGTAAGCCATTTTGTTTATGTTTCTTAGTGTTTTGATTCTTCTACTAATTCCACTAATAAATGAGTGGGAATGCGGTGCAGCTACTTCTCTAAGCTAGCTCGGTCTAGGGATTCTAACTTAGTTACAGCTTCCCCAACTAACCGCATTTGTTGATTATTATCCGAAACACTTTCGACATTTTCTTGTCTTAATTGAGATTAACAGAACTCTTCCTCAAAGGTAGCTATTTCATCTTCAGTCAGGTAAGAATCTTTCACCCAACCCGGTACCCAATCTTTCATTGAAATAACATTAGTCACGGCCCCGTCCTCAACTCATCCGCTCATCCAGTATAGCTTCAATCAGAATCAACCTCCGTTCGCTCATGCGAAGTAAGTCCCTGCGTTCCATCGCCCCTACAGCATTCAGGTAGCATTCACTTTGAGCAGTTCCCAAGTGCATGGTTAGCTTGCCGTTGGGGAGAGAGCGAGAACGAGACTTCAACCTAAAATAGCAATAGTGCTTGCCCTTCTGGATGGAGGAGTGCTTTTTAATGATGGCATCGGCGGGAAGAATCCATGTACTTCCTAATTCCTGCTGCTGGCAATGAATTAGAGAGCGGCACTTGACGGGGTGACAACCCCGTCAAAACCCTCACGGGTGGTCGATTGACCCAACTTGAGCTAAAAAAAGATGGGGTCGAAATTATTAACTGGCCCCATCTGTTAATTATAGTCATTTCAAATAAGTATGAGACTTTTAAAAAATGAGGTAAAATGAAAAAAAATCGTTAACCAGTTAGGGA
>NZ_JAUBQU010000169.1:0-9110 GCF_036701435.1 Microcoleus sp. Pol12A5 | reverse complement strand
TTCCCTAACTGGTTAACGATTTTTTTTCATTTTACCTCATTTTTTAAAAGTCTCATACTTATTTGAAATGACTATAATCTCTGTACAGCGAATACCGAAATGGCTGCGATTTTCGCGCGATCTCAACCACAATATTTTGAGAAAAATGAAGCTTTTAGTATGGGCTTAGCTTGGCTAATTTCGACTCTACCGAATCGGCAAGTATTGTATTTGCATAACGGTAGTAGTGGCGACTATACGAGCTTCATAGGTTTGGACAAAAGCGAGCAAACAGGAGTAGCTATCCTCTAGAATTATAGTGACGCAGCAAATGATGGTTTCTCGGTGACTGAAACGGCAATAACGATATTAATGTAATTAGCTTCGCCGTAGAGACAGCTAATACATGGACCGCCAATATAAAAAATAGTTTAATGCGTTACTGGTAGGTCAATACGCTTGGGATAAGACACTCATGGAGACAAAACACTGTGAAAAATAAATAGATACTGCGAAGGCGCGTGCCTGGCCGAAGGGCTTATGCTTCGCCCAAAGCTCTCTTCGGATAAAAAAAATTAACTGAACCGTATTGACTGGTAGGTAGGGGTTGAGGTGCGTAATACACGCCCTACATTATGAGTTTGTGAGCAAGCCCTATTAGCATACAATCCTAACTACTATTCTCTAAGATAAAGAGTATTCAAATTGATTGATAATTGTTGCCGGAACCGTAACTCTTATTTTAAGCAACCTCTACTATGATCTGTCGCACCGGAATCTGTACGACAAACTCAGTGCCCTTCTCCAGAGTGGAATCACACTCAATTTTGCCACCGTGTTTTTCAGTGACGATTTGATGACTGATCGACAGTCCCAAACCAATGCCTTTCCCCGCGGGTTTGGTGGTGAAGAACGGATCGAATAGTTTAGAGCGAATGAGTTCCGGGATACCGACTCCATTATCGGCAATGCTAATCACGATCGAGTTAGCACTAGCGATCGAGGTGCTGATGGTAATGGTAGGTTGTTGGTTATCCCTGACACCTGATGTCTGCAAGGCATCGATCGCATTGCTGAGGATATTCATGAATACCTGGTTGAGTTGACTGGGGTGGCATTCGACCTCCGGTAATTGCCCGTAATTTTTGATGACTTCGATGGCCGGAAAATCTGGTCTGGCTTTCAGACGGTGTTGCAAAATCAACAGAGTGCTGTCGATACCGGCATGGATATCAACGGGTTTGCAATCGGCTTCATCGAGGCGGGAGAAGTTGCGCAGGGAGAGCACCAGTTGGCCAATCCGATCGCTCCCCATTTTCATCGAACCCAGTATCTTCCACAAATCTTCTTGCAAAAATTCCAGATCCAGGTATTCTGCCCGCTCTCGGATTTCTGCTACCGGATTGGGATAGTGCTTCTGGTACAATTGCACCAAGTCCAGCAGATCCTGAGTGTATTGTTTGACATAGTTCAGGTTGCCTTGAATGAAATTCACCGGGTTGTTGATTTCGTGTGCCACTCCCGCCACCAATTGGGCTAGGGCAGACATTTTTTCACCTTGCACTAGATGCACTTGGGCTTGCTTGAAACTTTCTAAGGCTTGGTTGAGTTCGTTGGTGCGCTGTTCCATGATCCGGGTGGCATTCCGCAGTTGGAGATGCACCCGAATCCGTGCCAAGACTTCTTCATGCTGAATCGGCTTGGTGATGTAGTCCACCGCACCCAGGCTCAGCCCTTTGACCTGATCCACCGAGTCGGAGAGGGCGGTCATGAAAATAACTGGAATATCGCGAGTGGCGGGATTAGCTTTGAGCCGCTGACAGGTTTCAAAGCCATCGATCCCTGGCATCATCACATCCAGCAAAATCAAATTGGGCTCAGACAATTGCACTCGTTGCAGGGCAGTTTCACCATTTTTGGCGATCGCCACCCGGTAGCCCTGTTCGCTCAACACATCAAACAATACTTGCAGATTGGTTGGGGTATCATCTACGACTAAGATCGTGTTTTCTTGAGATATAGAATAGACTGACATCAGCAAACTCCTAAATATATTCAAGGCATGAATGGCTAATAGTAGATCGATAAAGTTGCTAAACCCGTGGCTCGATTAGATGCAGAATAGCTTCCTCATCAAACTGTTGACTTAGTTCTAGAACTCGGTTCGCAAAGGCAATATATTCTGGCGCTAATTTCTTTAAGCGATGGGCTTCCTGCTGGATATCGGTCATAAAACCACCCTGAGCGGCAGTATAGAGGGTTGCCAGTTCAGCAGCAGGCGGTATTAAGATGCTAACCTCATCGGCGTTGCTGACAGCGGATTGAGTCGCCTCTGTTTCGGTTTCGTAAATCCACTGCAATTCTAAATATCGCTGCAATTCGGCAAGCAACCCAGTAAACTCGATCGGTTTGGGGAAAAAGCTATTGCACCCAGCATCCAGACTTTCCTGTACATCCACCTGAGACAGAGTAGCAGGGGAGGCAACGATCGGAGTTTGCGCAAAGTCTGGCAATTGTCGCAGGCGACGGGTCATTTCTAAGCCATCCATAATCGCCATATGTACATCGGTAATAATCAAGTCGGGTCGCGTCTGGATAGTGGCATCAAAACCCGCCTGCCCATTATCAGCTTCTATCAGCTTGAAGCCCAGCGGTTCCAACATATTCACTGCCACCAGACGGTTTTCTTGGCGATCGTCAATGACCAGAATTTTGCGTCGTTCGCCCTGATAGCCAATAACCTTGTGGTTGGCGATCGCATTTTGTGTTGTCCAATCCGATGCTGGAAGCAAGTCGATCTCAAACCAAAAACTGCTACCCTGGCCCATTACACTCTCGACGTGAATTTCGCTGTCCATCTTCTGGATGATTTGTTGACCGATGGCAAGTCCTAGTCCAGTGCCTTCGATGTTGCGATCGCGTTTCCCGGCCTGCTCAAAGGGTAAGAAAATCGTGGATAGTTTTTCTGGGGCAATGCCAATGCCAGTGTCTTTAATTTGAAAGCGAATTCTGGAAAGTTTTGAGTTTTGAGTTTTGAGTTCTGAGTTTGAGTCTTCTGATTCCACCGCTTCTACCCGAAACGTGACGGTACCAAAATCGGTAAATTTGACCGCATTGCTGAGCAGGTTGAGCAACACTTGCCGCAGGCGTTTGTCGTCAGCATGGACGGCAGTGGGCAGGTTGCTCGCGGGCTGGTAATGAAACTCTACGCCTTTTTGCACTGCCTTGACGCGGCAAATATCCACAGTAGAAGAGAGGAAGTTAGCCAGATGGAAATCCTGGGGATAGAGTTCCATCTTTTGCACCTCCAGCTTGGACAGATCCAGAATGTCGTTGATCAGGGTGAGTAAATGGGAACCGCATTGATAAATCACCCCCAATCCTTTCATCTGTTTGGCGGTGGTGGCGGGGTCGCGCTGGAGGATTTGGGTATAGCCGAGGATGCCGTTGAGCGGGGTACGGAGTTCGTGGTTCATGTTGGCAAGAAACTCGCTCTTGGTGCGGTTGGCAGCTTCGGCTGCTTCTTTTGCCCGCAATATTTGTAGTTCTACGGACTTGCGATCGCTAATATCGCGGCACACAACAACTCCCCCTTTCAATGCACCACTGGCATCTCTCAGAGGTCTGCTACTAGCTGTCAGCCACAAGCCCTTTGCGGCCTGGCGATGACGAGTAAAGATTTCCATATTGTCTACCTGCTCACCCCGAACAGCCCGCACTAAGGGAATTTGCTCTGTTGGAAGCGGAGTTACCCCATCGGCATGAAACAGTCCATATTGCTCCGACCATTCTTCCGGCTGGCTGTCGGGTATTTTGCCAAACATCTGCTCGGCAGCGGGGTTAAACACCAGGAATCGACCGTTTTCATCGAGAACGAGCACGCCATCGCTCATGCTGTTGAGGATTAGTTGTAACAGGCCAGTCTGGTTTTGAAACGTCTGGTTACTTTGCTGAAGGTCGGTTTCGGCTTGATTCCGCTTCAGGATTTCACGGCAAATCAGGCGGTAAGTCCACAGAATAATTCCTAGGTTGAGGGCGATGCCCACCAGAAATGCCATCATTGCCAGAATTGTTGTGTGGGTGGCAGCTTGCTGTTTCTGCCGCCACCCTACGATTTCGATCGCTTCGATCTGCTGGGTCAGCAGCGTAATCTCGTCGAGCAGTCGTGGGGGGGTGCGATCGATCGCCGCCGCCACCCCTTTGGTGTCCCGGAGTTCCACGCCTTGCCGGAGTTCCCCCACGCGACGCAGGATAAATTCTTCCAGGCGCTTGGTGGCTGCTTGTTGGCGGGGATCGTTCTCTACCAAGCTTTGCAATTGTCGCAATTCTTGATCGACATCGATCGTCCGAAGCCCAAATTTCCTGAAGTCATTTTTGTTTTGGGCGAGCAGGTATTGCCGCTGGATCTTTTCAGCATCCTGAAATGCACTGGTCAACGCTTCCAAACTATTGAGCGCTTTTAGATGTGTGGCGATCTGGCGGTTAGTTTCTAAGGTGCGGTTAGCGCTCCAAAATGCGATTCCACTCACTGCTAATGCCAGAAAAGTGGCTGCTCCCAGGCTCCCGGCAACGGTTTTGAGAAAATTAGAGGGTTGTTTCATCATGTCTGTCTCGTGCTTAGTTTCGTCGATCTAAGACCGCAGAGGGCGGAGTCCAAATTTTTGAAATACTGCCATTGCCCGATCGCTGCTTACAAAGTCCAGATACGCCTGCATTTCCTGGAGATGGGGAGAGGTTTTAACCACAGCCGCACCGGAGTGAATTGGCTCATAGAGGTCTGGCGATACGGTGGCTAATACCTTGACCTTGGCAAAGCCTTTGGCTTCTGGCAGAAAGGTAATGCCCACCTCTGCCTCTCCCTGCTCGACGGCTCGCAAGACTTCCCGCACATCCACTTTTGCCCAGACTGCCTTGGACTCCACTGCCTGAAGGATGCCTAACCGACTCAGAATGGGGTGGGTATATCTGCCAACCGTCAGGTCTTTGTTGCCAATTGCCACTGTTTTGAGGCGATCGCTCGCTAACTCGTGCAAATCATTCAGTTGCACCGCAGAATCAGTCGCTGCAATCACCACAATATCGGTGGTCACTAAGTCCCGACGGCTTTCGGGCAGAATCAGCCCTTGGGCTTGCAGCGCATCCAGCGCGGAAATCTCTGATAACAAAACCCCATCAAAAGGTTCTCCCTGCTCAACGGCTGCCCGGATTACGCTTGTTCCGGCAAAGGTCGGATTCAACCAGATATTGGGGTGTTCCTGCTGATAGAGTCGATCGATTTCCTCCACGGCTGTGCGAACCATGCCTGACGCAGCAACATTGAGCGTCACCGCCTGGATTTGGGGTGGGGAGGAGCAACTGCCCAGCCAGAGGGTGAGCGTCAAGGAGAGGAAGCACAATGTCAGCCGTCGGAGGAGTTTCATATCAGGTTTCCTGAGATTTCAGTTTCTAAGCCTTGGATGGGGCTGTAGATTTCGGAACAGTAACTACAGCGACTCTCGGTTGTCTCTAATATAAAGTCTCTAATATAATTTCTTGGCAATGATACAAACCATTCCATTAATCATCTCGTTCTGAAGTACCTGTAAACCTATTTCAGATAGCCGATCGCACAACCAATTTTTATTGAGCCTCAGTTTTTGGTAAGAACTGGCACTGAATGACCACCTATCGCCCTGTTTTTGATAGAGTAAGTCATGGACTGCTACGCTGTTTTCCTGATACTCCAAGAAACAAGTGAGGATTGTAAGTTCATCACTTTGTACAGGAATAAAACGCTGAGTTCCATGAAGCTCTGCTGAAACATAGTCGCGGAAAGTTAAAATCAACATCCCATTCTCAATCAGCGAGCGCTCAATGTCCAAAAGTAATGAATCGACAGCACTCAATGATTCTAGGTGTGTAAGTGTGTCGCCCATGCAAACAATGAGCTGCGCCTGTTCCTGAATATGTTGCGAGAAATTAAGCAGATCGTCGTGAATGGTATGGATGGAAAGATGTTTAGCGCGATCGCGTAACTCTGAAAGTAGGGCATTACAGAAATCTATAGCTACTACGGAAAAGCCTAATTTCGCTAAAGGAATAGATTGAAATCCTGAGCCTGCACCTAAATCAATGGCTAATCCTCGCGGTGCGGAGTCGAGTCCCAATTGACAAAAAAGAGCGTGATTTCGTTCGATCGCTTCTTCAGGATTTCCTGACATCCAACTGTAAACGGCAGCAAGTTGCTGGTTATAGTGGTCTTGTGCTGTGTTCATTATTATGCTAAGTTCGATGACTCCTTGAAAAGGAGCAAAATCATTCAACCAGATGGAAACTAAACTACCACTGCCACCTTTTACGCGGGAACCTGCTAAAACTAAAGTTCAAATCGCAGAAGATGACTGGAATAGTCGCGATCCAAAACGAGTAGCTTTAGCTTACACCGAAGATTCGCCGTGGCGTAACCCTATCTAATTTTTCAGTGGAAGGTAACAAACTAAGGGTTTCTTAAAACGAAAGTGGGCACAAGAACTAGACTACTGTTTGAAAAATGAACTGTGGAGTTTTACAAAGAAGCTGATTTCTGTGCGCTTTGAATAGCAGTGGCATGAAGGTCAGAGTGCGGATTTCTTCCTTGAAATAATCCCAAAATATCGAAGGAAGAGGGAAAGGGGAAGAGCTGAAAGGGTGACAAAAATGGCTGCAAGACAGTTATGCTGAGCTTTACCACCCTTTTACCTCTTTGATAATTTGACAGTTTATTGGGTGTCAACTAATATATTCTCTAACTTATTCTTGACAAATATCCATAAAAGTTAGCCAATTTTCTGCCCGCCTACCCACTTGAAATGTACTGTGCAAACGATAAATACGTTTGGGTTGTTTGGGACTAGCTACATATTTTTGCGATGCCACTTTTTTGACTAATCTTCCTTCAATAATTGTCTCTGTATAAGCGATGCTTAATAACCAAATTAAGGTCAATATCCTGGGTTCTGATACTTGGACCTCTTCACTGTTATAGCTACCGCTTTTATAATCTCTAAACATTTCTTCTATATCAAATATTTGTTGATAAGTGCTTAGAGCAGCTTTTAAGGTTTTCAATTTAGTTAATATAAACCATGCTTCTTTGACTGTGACTCCGCCATATTTTCCTTTCTATTTACAAGCGACATTAGCTTTAAATCCTTTAAATTTTGCTTGCGGGTGACAACCCCGCCCAAAAGCCAGACAGGGCAAAGATTTGACTCACCTGTGTAAAAAAAAGATAGGTCAAGCTAAAGTTACACTCGATCTATGCCAAAAATATGTTACCTAGATTCTATCAGACTCACTTCCAAAGAGAACTAACCCCCTCTCAATTTTTAGTTATAGAAATAGTGCTCAATCTCTTAACATCAGAAAAACAGGTGAGATTAGAACGACTTGATCGCGTATTTCCGTACCCCATTACCACGCTCAAGTCGTCGCCGCAAGTTACAAAGATTTTTAGATTTACCCCAGCTTACCTTAACCGATCTGTGGTTTCCGCTAATTACCTATTGGTTGACAAATTATTGCCAACCCGGACAGAAATTATCAATCGCGATCGATGCGAAGCCAATGGGGATGTATCAATCTGTTTATGATTAATCTGATATGTCCGCGAAGAGCAATCCCCTTATCTTGGTCCCTGTTACCAAAACGAGGTAGCAGTAATATCAATGAGCAGAGCGCCGTCATCTCAACTATTTTACCCTTATTTAAAGATTATCAGCTCGTGGTTAGGCGATGCCTGAATTCTGTTCAATAGATTTGGTCAACTGGCTGAGAGAGCAAGATGTGTATTTTTGCTTACAACTCAAACGAAATCATTGTATCGAAACCGAAAATATGCTGCAGGCTACGGTTAGATGAGTTAGGGACACGCGCGGAACATCTCTATACTTTCAAGGTGTAAAAGTTAGAAAGACTAAGCCACTTGCAGGATTTGATATTGACTGCAAATGGAAAAGTAATTATCAAGGATGGACAGTTAACGAGGCGTGGTTTCTTCTAACTAACTTAGGTAGTTTACCGGAAGCTATAGCTGCTTATAAGCAACGGATGGGAATTGAGGAAATGTTCCGTGATTGCAAAACATAAGGCTATAATTTACAGGGTACAGGGTTAATAGAAGACAGATTATTTAAAATGATACTATTGATTAAAATTGCCTATATTCGCGACCTTATTGAAGGTACTATAGTCAAAATGAAGCATTTACCAAAGTATATTTTTTGCATCAAGGAACCCCAAAAAACTTATCGCATACGCAGTAAATTTGAGAGTGGGAATGATAGCCAACAGTGGGTTAATTATATTGAAAAATATGCTGAACCTGTGGAAGAGTTAATGAAGTTAACTCCTAATAAGCATCACTTTTATCAAAAAGGTCTCAGGACTAGAACTTTGCTCAGGCAAGGTTTCTAGCTATATTTGTCACCCCCAGGATCGCAGCAGTTGCCCTTAATTTGATGAATCCTCACCGTTTAAGAGATTGGTTGACTCATTGCTGCTACTGTACCTCACAGCATCGGCAAGTGCTGTAAATTCCGTGCGATCGCGGATGGCAGCGCTGCAGAAATAGGGGAAACTGATAGATAGGTTAAATAAAAATGAGCGAAATAAACAAGGTCGCTGGCAGTTTCAGAAGCTCTGAATCCAAGGCTGTATCTACCCCTAAACTCGCTTTTGGAGGGCGCCATATGTTGGCTTCTTTAAGGGAAACCACTCGATTCTCGGAATACGAAAATTCCCCATCCAAAAGCTTTGTATTCAAGGAATCCAGCATCAATGAAGGTGAATATTTTGTTGCCAAAATTTTGGCTGGGGAATCTGACTGCATCGAGAAAATTACCTCGGTACTTCAAAAATCTGGCTCTATCCTGAGAGATTGATAAAGTTTACAGAACTTCTGACGACGGCTCATATCAACTGTAATTAGGCTATGTTATCCTCAGTTGGGATTACGTTAATCCATACAAAAGTTAATTGCTCAAATCGCACAGTTATCAAATAAAATTGAAGAGATAACTCCGGGGCGTATCTACCAATAATGCCCTTAATGGAGTCTCCAAAATGAGTTCTACATTCACTCAAGTTAACTCGCAATCTTATTTTGAAAAACG
>NZ_JAUBQU010000310.1:0-1161 GCF_036701435.1 Microcoleus sp. Pol12A5 | reverse complement strand
ACTATGTAACGCTAAGTCTTGAGCTAGCTAGACTTAAACTTGAAACGCTTTGTAGTCCGTCCTTCAACTCGACTTCTGGCTTCTACACCATCCATCACCGCATAAGCCAGGTCTAACTCGTCTTCAAACATCTGTCCTGCCAGTTCATGGGTTTTGAGTTGATGCCATTCCGACTCAATCGGGTTCATTTCCGAGCAATAGGCAGGCAAAAAGAAGAGGTAAAGACCCTGCGCTTCCCATCGAGGCCACTGCTGCTGTACTTGATTACTGGTATGAATCGGTCCGTTATCTTGGACGATGATACGAATCCGTCGAGTCTTGGCAAACTCTTGTGCAGCAAGACGAGCTTGCTCATCTATGATTTTGATGTAGCTTTCACTGGTAAAAGAGCCAATCACCAAGCCGTAGACAAAGGTAACTAAAGGTTGCACAAGCCCTAAAATACTTAACCGTCTGCCACGTCGAGGGGTTTGTTCAAGTCGTTTTTGTTCTCCGCGAAAAAAGTAGCTGTAGCTCGCTGGACTCCACAAGCTAAATCCAGACTCATCGAGGTACAACAAGTCAATTTCACCTGCTGCTGCAGCCAACTCCAGCATATCGAGATCAGCTTGCTTGATGGCGCGTTGTTGTGGGTCTTGCTTATCCCGATGGCTCACACGACTACGCTTCCAGAGTACCCCCTTTTTTTGAGTACCCGTCGTAGGTGGTCGGGACTCAACTGTACTTGCCGCTCTAGGATCAGTTTTTGTGCCAGTTGCTGACTATTGTAGGTACGATTCTCTTGCCGCAGGCAGGTTTCCAGGTACTCGATATCAGCGGCTTGCCAACGCGCTTTTCCTCCACGCCCTGGCTCCTCCCATAATCCTCCGAGTCCCTTCTTTTCCCACCGATGAATCGCCTCGCGCACCGTTTGCGGATGCCAATTGAAATAGTGGGCGATTTTCTCCACGTACCATCCTTGAGCATTGAGCCTTAGTGCTTCGGCTCTATCTTTTACCCTTTGCGGTACTGTACTCGCCTTCCTCATCTCAAATAACGTTCTGTCTTCTTCTGCCTTGAGGAAAATTCTCAGTCGCGCACCCATGACTCATTACCTAGCTATAACTGTTGCCTCGTTTACCTATCTTTACATACTTCAGTCTTTTCAGCCCGACCTACTTA
>NZ_JAUBQU010000168.1:0-9148 GCF_036701435.1 Microcoleus sp. Pol12A5 | reverse complement strand
CTGCCTATCTTTTTTGAGCAGCGGATTGGCTCAATCCTTACAAAGTATGGGTTTCAGGCTGGTTGTTACCCCCCCAGCAATAGTATAAGAATATAAGCAATAGCGTGCGTCAGATCCTACCTCTTCGATTATTCACAAATAACCCTATCCTGACGCACCATACTCAACTACTAGGGCAATTTTTAATTGCCAATTTTAAACTCTTGCTGCAAGCGATCGATAATTGTATTACGCTCGATGGTGGCGAGAATTTCTTGAATTACCGTATCTTGTCCCAGGGGGCCCCAGGTGCAGCCTTTTTCTAAGTAAACTTGGGCGGCACGACCGACAGCGTAGGTTCCGTAAGCTGCTAAACTAGCTTGAGTTACAGCGACTCCGGCAAAAGTAGAAAAGCCGATGTGCGGGGCCGCAGCCGCCGCACTTTTGCCAAATCCCAACAGAAAACTGCTACCCAATTCTCCCAAAAGTACGCCGCCAGCACTGGAGAAAATAGTCTGCCAAAGTTTGCCGGCTTCGTAACCAGTCATGGGTAAGCCGTAAAGTCTGGATAAAGAGCGAATTAAGGCTAAATCTGCGACACTTGCTCCCATTACATCCAAAAATGCCACTGGATTTAAACCGACAGCCAAAGCTTTATATTTTGCAAATTGCCAGATTAAATCTTCGGCTTCTGTTTGCCGCAATTTGAGAACGTGACGGGCAATGTGTGCTTCGGCATCTCTAGCTTCAACTAAAGCATTTAGAGCGAGGAGCGATCGACCTTCTCTGTTAAGAATTGTCAAAATTTTATGTTTTAGTTCGTCTATCTGCGCGGGTGGCGACTCCCATTCGTTAGTTACTCTTCCGTCGGACCATTCCACCCGCACTTGCACCGGCGCGGGTTCGGCGGCTACCATGACTATTTCTAATGATTTGGCAATTTTAGGCGGTGATTTTGCGGTAGATTTATCGGAGGAGTTGTTTGGGCGATCGGACAAATTTTCGCTATCTGTTTGCTCTGTTACCGCAGCGGCTGCTAACTCTTCAGAATTTCCCAGCGCTTGCAAACTTTGGTAAATAGCTTTTCTGTCTAATTCTGGATAAAGGTCAATTTTATTAAAAACTAAAATTACTGGTTTTTGAGCTGTTTGCAATTCGCACAGTGCTTGATATTCAGTTCGAGTGATATCGCCTGCAACGACAAACAGAATTAAGTCAGCTTGGCGAGTTACTTGTTTCGCCATTTCGCCGCGCACTTCGCCGCCAACTTCATCAAGTCCGGGAGTATCGATTAATTCTACTTGCACCCCTCCTTTCTCACCCTTACCGAGGGGGGGTTGGGGGGATTCCTCGCTGTCAAGGAAGGATAAAGGCACACTCCAGCGCACGGAACGCGGCCACTGAGTCACGCCGTTGAGAGGGCCTGTTTGCAGAATTTTGTGACCTAAAAGCGCGTTTAATACGGCTGACTTGCCACGGCTGACTAAGCCGAAAGTAGCAATGCGGATTATGTTGTGGTCTAGTTTTTCTGAGGTGGAAGTTAAGATATCTAACTGATATTGCAGCGCCGCTTCTAATTCTGTATTATTCGAGTTTTTTTTCCCTTGGCGCAGGTGGGAATAGCGCGCCAGGGCTTCGCGCAAACTGGCGCGGGCAAGGGATAAGCGATTTTCTTGAAGGGAATTGTCAGCCATTGGCGATCGGCTTTTTTAAGCAGGTATAATTGATCGTCGAATTATAAATCCTATTTCTTATTTTAATACAATTTTTCATAAATTTATAATTTTTTAGTGGTGAGTTTTCCAAAAAATATTGAACGGGCAAGATGCCCGTTCCACAATAACAAAAATTTTTTGTGGCACAGGCCGGAAAGCCTGTTCTTTTCCCTAACACTAGGCTCCGCCTCGGAAAATTTGATCGACGTTCAGCTCCATATTGGGAAATGTAGGTGAAATAATGCGATCGCTCCCTCTGAACTGTGTAATTCTATACTCTCCGTCCACAAGCTGGCAAACCGAGATGGTGGGTTCTTTGGGGTCGCCAATATGACGTATTCCGCCGAATGCAGCATAATCCGCAATCCAATATTCGAGGATGCCCATCATTTCGTAATCTGCCAACTTTTTGAGATAATCGTCGCGCCAGTTGGTACTGACAACTTCAACAAGTAGCGGGATAGATGTTCCTTGGGTGATTGTTGCTGACTTCAACCATAAGGGTTCCGACGCTAAAGCCTGACGGTTTAATAGCAAAACATCAGGAATATATCCTGTATCTTTAGCTGGTGGCTTAACTAGCGCTTTCGAGGGAATGCGGTATGGAAGTTGCAGTTGGGTGTAGAGCAGCGTAAATTCTTGAACAAGGTATGCTGTGATATCTTCGTGTTCTCCTGTTGGCTGCATTTCAACCATTACCCCGTCGTGGAGTTCGTAGCATCTGTTTTCGGATTTATCTTCTAGAAATTCTTCAAAGCTTAGTATTTTTGGTTGAGTTTGTATCATCGTGCAAACTTTATTTGATTGTATAACAGAAGGCAGAAGGAAGAAGGAAAATATTAACTGGTTGCCTGGTTCGGCCGGCGAACAGGAAAGATGCCTGTTCCACAACAGAAAAACTGTCTTGTGGAACAGGCATCTTTCCTGTTCCTTTATTTTACTTAATTGGCCGCCGACTTAACGGTTTCGGGTCCAGATACCTGAGATGAAAGGCGACTCGCCACTTGGTTGACGAAAGATTGCAAGAAGGAAACTTGCTGATTTTGCGTAAATACTGCTTGCAAAGTTTTAGTCAACTGGTCGAGATTGAAAATGCCTTTGGGAGCATTTTCCAGTTCTTGACTTTGGAAATATTCAATTAAACTCAGTCCTGCTATTCTGGTAAAATATGCTGCACTAATTCCCTGCACCGCGCCTCCTGCTACATAAGTGACGGCATTGCTTTTCAGCAGTCCAGTAATAGTTTGGGTAGACAGTTCTACTAATCCCAATTTGAACATTTGATTAGCCAAAGTAGCCGCTACTGTCTTAGCTTGGTCTAAGGAAAACTTTCGCTGGTAGATAGCGCCGAGGTCGATTACGAGCTGGGTGCTGATGGCGGTTGTTGCTAGCAAGTCTAAAGCGGGAACCGGATTAGCAAACACGGTGGCTGCGGCGATGTACTGATATTGTTCGATAATGGGAATTGCCCGATCGCGCCTGACTGCATTTAATAAGGTTTTTGCCTCTAACTTGATACTTGCAGCCTCGCGCACTGCACTCGCCCAGACCAACTGTTGCCGTTCTTCAGTTAAGATTTTAGTCAATCTTTCCGTCAGTGCGTCGAGTTGAGAGACTTGTTTTTCGATGCGTTCTTTAAACGTGCCGTCCGCTTGGTGCTGGCGCACTTTAATAGAATTGGGAGAAGCTGCGATCGCAATTATATCTTCGGTTCCCAATATTCCTTGCATTTTCTGCTGCAAAGAGTTCAAAACCTGCGACTGCTGTTCTGGCAAATATTGGTCTTGTTTGTTCCAGACTAGCAGCACGCGCTGACCTGCTGCTGCTAGCTGAGATAATGTTTGAAATTCGGAATCTGTGATGTCGCCCGCTGTCACAAACAGCGCTAAATCACCATTGATTTTGGCATCGGCATTTGTATTAGCAAATAGCGGTGCTGTTTCTTGTAAACTAAGCTTTTGCGGGTGTTGAGATGCCCAATTAGAATTTAAAACTTGAATTAAGGCAGTTTTGCCGACAGCTTTGCCGCCCGTGACGGTAATCCGCAAATCTTGTCTGTCTAATTCGCTTCTGAGCCGATCGAGCTTTGCTGTTAGATTCGCCGGATCGGCGGAGTTTGGAGCTTCTGAAGCCAGCAATTTAATAGTGGCTTCGGAAGTCGCGATCGCTTTTTCGGCTGCTTCCCGGTTGGCCAGGGGTTGCGGGAGTGCGAGTTCGAGTTTGGGGGATTGTTGCTTCCACCACCAATACCCCGCACCGGCAGCAGCCAAGCCGATGAGTGCCGTTTCGCCCATTTCTGAACCCGAATGCTGTAGAGTTTCCAGCAGCCACAGCGCTGCTGAAAGTCCTATTCCGCCTATTAAAATCGGTCGCCGCAAGTTAAGTGTCATTTTTTCCTTCCTGTGGGTATTGTCACCAAGCTTAACCTTCGCCGGCTTGGCCTCCCTCCCTATATTCCATCGTACCTCTGTGACATCCAAACTGGCAGGCGGGCGATCCGACTTTTTGCCATCGGGATTTGCGGCCCCGGCGACAATCAACTTTTTGCACTTCTACAAACGTGGAATAGAACACGGAAGTCCTCACTACAAACGTGGAATAGAGGACGAAAGTCCTCACTACAAACCAATAGATTTTTACAGGATTTTGCAAATATAATAGTTGATTTTTTCTCTATGTTGGTAATGCTTGAGATTGTGATTCAAAAATATCAATTATTTGTTTGGGAATTGCTCGCGGTCGCATGGTTGTAACTTCAACCCAAACCCAAAGCGCCTCGGCTTTTAACAAGATTTCGTCACTTCCAGCTAAGCGAATTTCGTAGCGGCGGACAGCGCGCGGGCCGCGCATTTGTTCGATCCAAGTGGATATCTCCAATCGATCGCCCGCAGCGGCCGATCGCAAATAGTCAATCTCTATTCGCCGCATTACAAAGACGCCACCCAGTTCCCGGTAGCGATCGAGTGTAAATCCCAAGTGTTCTAAATGTTCGATTGCAGCATGTTCTAAATAATGCTGGTAGACAGCATTATTGACATGACCGAGGGCGTCCATTTCGTAATGGCGCACTCTAATTTGTGCAGTAAATGGTGTCAATTTCTCACCTTTCTACTTGTTGCGGTATTTTGTAGTTCCGAGTGCGATCGCGCTCTGGGTCGATACTCGATCGCAACTGATTGCAAGTTACACTAAAAAGTTGAAACGTCACTGCTTCCAGGTCGATCTTAGTCCTGGAAGCACAGACGGTCATCACCTTGGTTTTTTTACAACAATACACTAGCTTAAAACCCTCAGTCTCGGTTGAAAAACCCGGTTTCTTGCTTCTGAGTGCGTCCCGGACTAAATCTTTGAGAACTCGGATGGGTAATTGTTTAGTCTCCCAGACAAATCCCTAAACCGCGGGCCGTTTTAACCAGAGTACCATTGAACTCTACAGGTCTGTATTTGGCGATCGCATCTTCCAGAGGAACGCTCACAACTTCCCGCTTTTGCCAAGATACCATGCAATCGTATTTCTCTTCGGCAATTAAATCAACTGCTGCGATGCCAAAAGCAGAAGCAATTAATCTTTCTAGCGATGAAGGAGTCCCTCCGCGTTGAATGTGTCCCAAAACGGTGACGCGAGTTTCTGCACCGCTGCAGTCAGAAATTGTATCAGCTAAATACTGACCAATTCCGCCTAATCGACTTTGACCTAAGCGATTTGTGTGCATTACTAACTCCCCTTCTTCAGTGCGAACTGCCTCCGCTACTATAATTAAACAGTAGTTTTTTCCCCGGTCTTGGCGTTCTTGGATTTGGGCACAGATTTTGGAAATTTTGTAAGGGATTTCGGGAATCAGAATTATATCAGCTCCCCCAGAAATTCCGGCACTAATTGCAATATGTCCAGCGTCGCGTCCCATGACTTCAACAATCATGACACGACTGTGACTGGCGGCAGTAAAATGCAAGCGATCTAGTGCTTCAGTAGCAATATTGACAGCAGTATCAAAACCGATGGAACGCTCGGTAATTCCGACATCATTATCAATAGTTTTAGGAATAGCAACTAAATTCAAATTTCCTTGTAGAGCAATCTTCCTGAGAATGGCAAGACTGCCATCGCCACCAATGCCAATTAAGGCATCCAGACCTAGTTGATGATAGCCTTCGATGATGTCCTCAGTACGATCGCGTATAGTCCCATCCGGCATCGGGAATGCAAAAGGGTCGCCCTTATTTGTCGTGCCTAGCATCGTACCGCCAATGGTGAGCCACGAGTCTACTTTCTCAATATCCAAGGGAATTGCTTCCGGGGGACGACTCATCAATCCGTTGGTGGCTTGACGAATCCCCATCACTTTCCAATTGTAAGTTCCCGTTGCGCGGTAGACAACGGCTCGAATAACTGCGTTTAAGCCTGCACAGTCACCCCCGCTGGTGAGGATACCGATACATTTTTGTTCTCCCATAATTAATGCCCGACTTTTGTTACTCAGAACATGACTTGATTTTTTTTAGCTCCCGATCGTCCCATCCTTATTTCCGACCTAAATAGGTAGACGAAAATAAACTTTACCCTGTAACAAAATGTAAAGCAATCATAACTTTTGTGATTGCTTTCATAAGAGATCGCTCCTTTGGGGAGTGTTGCACTCACTTTTGACTACTTATGTATTTTCAAGCTTCATCGACCTAATTAAGTGCCTCATCTCTGACGTATCCCACAAGTTCGATCGCCAACTAAGTAGCATCGCCAATCACCGTCTCCCACAAAACATCAATTTTACTTCGGATTGAGGCGTTTAGAAACTTGGTTAATTATACCGCTGAGAATAGCACCACCCATAAGAATTCCGAGGGCGGGATTAAATACGGGCTGCCAGAGACTGTACCACAAATCAAAACCGAGATTCACCCCAGTCGATCGACCTGCTACTGCGATTGCAAACCACGCAAAACTGGCAAAGACGAAAAATACATCAGCTACTAGAATGAAGTTAAGCAAGTTAAGAAATTTATCTTTCATTGCCGAGGGTTCCTTTTGAGTGTATATGTGTCAACTTTTGGCCAGCGGTTGGTAATGGAGCAGATTGATAGCTGCAACTGGCGATCGAATAAAGATAAAATATCATTCAATTGTTTTCGCGCACAGGCTGTCAAAATATGGTTCGCTATACACTTCCTCAAAGCCCCGAAATTATTTTAACTGTCAAAGGGAAAGATTCAGCCAAAGCCCGGGAAGAAGCGATGGATCGGCTGATGGATCTCATGGATGAGGGCAAGCTGCCCACGGAACTCGTGGAGGGATTTGGGCCCAAGCAGTTTGTTGAAGTTAAGGATATCGAAGATGCTGCGTCTGAAGGGGAGGACGCGATTACTGAAGCTGTACAGATTTTGAGCAATTTGGCAAGTCTCAAATTGAAAGTGATGGAATCCCGCGAAGAAGCACTCAAAATCCGGGCGGCGATCGACATTTTGTTTACCGATGAGGCTGTGACTGCCGAGGAAATTGGTCGTTTGAAAGATGGTTTCAAGGTTCTAAAAAACTTTGCTCAAGCTAATGTCCGCTATCGAGAAGCTAGAAGTAAAGCTGAAGAAGCGCGTGCCATTCTCGACGAAGCTTTGCAATCTGTAGAACCGGAAAACAAGGCGCATAAATCCGCCAAATAGCAGCAGGCTGCATTGAAACTCACATCTTGCCTGTCCATAAAAAGCTTATTGAGAATGGTGCAACATCTCAGTTAAAACCTATTTCTGTCATTGCGATCCGAAGGGAAGCAATCGCCAAGATTTCGATTGCTTCGTTTCTTTATTCGGACATACAATAACTCTGCCACAAGACATAATATTAATTATATTCACCTTGAAATGAGGAAAAAATTGTGAGCCAACAACAAACAGGAATTCTGAGAAACTCGATGTCAGGCAGCTTGATGCTGGCTAAACAGTTAGGTTTTGAACCCAAAACTGTGATTGATGTCGGTGCGGCATTGGGAACTTTTAACCTTTATGATACTTTCCCTAATTCGCGACATTTGCTAATAGAACCCATCGCCGAAAATGAACCTTATCTAGCCAAAATTTGTCGCAAGCTCAAAAGTGCAGAGTACATTATTGCGGCAGCGAGCAAAGAAGCGGGAGTTTTCACGCTTAACATCAGTCCATCTATGTTGCATTCTTCAATTTCTGAAAATTGCGTTAATGACAGCAGCAATCCTTATGTGAGAAACATACCAGCAATTACCCTGGATGGAATATGCAGGGAAAGAAATTTGCCAAGCCCGTATTTAATTAAAGTTGATGTAGACGGACAGGAATTAGATGTTTTAGCAGGAGCAACTGAGATTTTGCAGCAGACTGAATATGTAATTGTAGAAGTTACTTTGTTCGGTCAGATGTATGATGTAATGAGTTTTATGAAGTCCCAAGGCTTCGCAGCTTACGATATTGTTGATTTGTCATATCGCCCGGTGGATTCAGCTTTGTGGCAAGTTGACATGGCTTTTGTTAAGGAATCCGGTCAGTTCAGAAGAGAGAGGGGTTTTGCGACAGGAGAGCAGGATATCGAAGCACTTAACTCGCATCTCAAAGCTTATCGGGAAAGTTTCATGAAATACATTGACACTCATTACAGCGACCTAATAGAGCCGGAACCGCCGGTTAATCAAGCTATTTTTGGCGAAGATTATGTCATTATTTAACTCAAGTTTCTTCCATCTGATAACTAGGTAAGCAGGAGTAAAGAGAGCTATTTAACAGTATGTAAACCGCCCTTAATTAGACAAGTTTATGGTCTTTGGGTACTTGATAATCGTTTAATAATTGTGTTTTACCTCGCCTCCACACTTACTCAATTCTGGTCGCACTTCGCACTTACTTTAATTAATAGTAAATATCTAAGAAATTGGTTTTCTAAATGCTGATATTGCGGTCTATAAGCTTGCAATCTGCTGTAAATTGGCTTTCATTAGATATCAAAAAGTGGGAATGCCCTAATGTCTGCCTCACCAGGATAGAAACATCAATGCAGCTAAATACATTAGAGATCAAGGTATACAAATTTGAGACGTAGGACATACCTCCGTAGCTTCTGGAGCGAGAGTAAGACTAAGTAAAGGCACTGCTTTTACTTGGCATCAAGCTGTGAAGGCAGAATTCCCCGTCAAGCTACGCTGTGACGGGGGAGCGTCAACTACCCCAATTAATTCCAAGGCGCTTTTGTTGTGAATCGTTGAGTTGCTGGGGATCGAAGCTGTCAGCCATCAACCAATGGAGGCTTTCAATGGTAGATATTGATTGCAAGGTATTGCTGCCAAAATATAGTAGATGTCATATCCTTTGAAGCACTTTTATATTCTCTATATTCTCTACTTACGGATGACTATTCAATACTATAGTCATTTCAAATAAGTATGAGACTTTTAAAAAATGAGGTAAAATGAAAAAAAATCGTTAACCAGTTAGGGAAA
>NZ_JAUBQU010000309.1:0-1166 GCF_036701435.1 Microcoleus sp. Pol12A5 | reverse complement strand
AACTATCAGTTAAGTTACCAACTCACCCTGCTAGGATATCAGTTAAGTAAAAAGTTCGATGATTTATACTCTATAAGTCAAACAGCTAATTTACTTGCCAATTTTTCTTGGTCATGGGTTAAGCATA
Organism: Microcoleus sp. Pol12A5; assembly: GCF_036701435.1. Classification (NCBI taxonomy): domain Bacteria; kingdom Bacillati; phylum Cyanobacteriota; class Cyanophyceae; order Oscillatoriales; family Microcoleaceae; genus Microcoleus; species Microcoleus sp. Pol12A5. The sequence continues at coordinate 1,039 of NZ_JAUBQU010000309.1, read as the reverse complement.
TCCAGGAAACTGAAAATATTAACGCCGAATCGGTTGAGGGTGGGTTACAGTCAGGTATGCTTCTATATACTGGCTTTAGCATGACTCATACTTTATTAAATGGAATTTGCCAAGGCAAAAATGTATCTTTACTTCGTCATGAGGCATCTGACATTCTCCCTTTCTGTCAAAAAACCCAAAACCAATGGTCTGTAGATTGTACCTTGGGACAGAAAATAATTTTACAAAACTTGCTCGGAGAAACGCAAGATAAGCTTGATTTTAGGTGCGATGAGATTGACGAATCCGACTATCTAAATCAAGAAGAAGTTAGCCGAACCCCAAACGCAATCTGCTATTATTACATTTTCAAGGCTCAAGTTCTCTATTTATATGGCGAGTTGCAACTAGCGTTAGCATCTATAGCCAAAGCGCAGGAACTATTAGCGTTTATTTCTGGCACTATTCAAGCTTCTACTTACAACTTTTACTATTCCATGATTTTAGCTGCACTCCATCCATCTGTTTCTCCAGAAGAGCAACAAGAATACTGGACTAAAATGGAGGCTAACCAAGCACAAATGCAAAACTGGGCAAATAATTGCCAGGAAAATTTTCTGCATAAGTATCTTTTAGTCGCCGCAGAAATGGCTCGCCTCTCCAGTCAGTGGTATGAAGCGATGAATTTATACGATCGAGCAATTAAATTAGCCAAAGAAAATGAGTTTGTCCACGAAGAAGCACTCGCCAACGAACTAGCCGCCAAGTTTTGGTTTGCCCAAGAAAAATCTGACTTCGCCCAAATTTATTTAAAAAAAGCATACCAAGGTTATCAAATCTGGGGAGCCAAACACAAAGTAGAAGATTTAGATGAAAAATATCTCCAGTGGCTTGGTTCAACCCGAACAGCTACTGAAAATAATACCATCAATCCAATCACCACAACTGGTAGCAATTCCGGGGAAACGCTAGATTTTGCCGCTGTAATGAAAGCATCCCAAGCTATCTCCGGTGAAATCGTTCTCGAACAATTGTTAAACCAGGTGATGAAAACTGTGAT
>NZ_JAUBQU010000308.1:0-1170 GCF_036701435.1 Microcoleus sp. Pol12A5 | reverse complement strand
CAAAAAAGCTAGACCGCCACCGCTCCGACCGACACTGCCTGCCACTGCCACCGCTCCGACCGTCACACCCGTCCGTGATGTCTTGACGATCGACTTAAGACGGGGCGATCGAACTGAACCCATAACCCCGTGCTTATTGGTTAAAAAACCCATCTTATTGACAGGTAAAACCGCTGCAATTTTGCTGCAATTCCTAAAACCCGTCTGGAATTGCAACAGAACTCAGCAGGAAAAAACCTATACGCTGTATGGTTTCATTTTTTTTATTGACGCAAAATTGCCTAACTTAGGGGTTAGCGCTTGCGCTAATCTTGCGTCAATAAAACTTTTGGAGTGTCAGAACTTATTGAGAACACACTCACACTAATGATAATAAACCTTTAAACACCTTTAGAAACCGTCAAACCTATCAGACGATATATCTAAGCCACGACATCTAACCCCCACCTAGGAATCGTAAATAGACACCTCTGGTGAGACGTTAGCCTGTGGGGATGGTATGGTGATGGTGGATGATGAGGCGATCGCCCCTGGTGTGTGGCGGCGATGGTGGCGGTGGCGGGTTGCCTGCCTGTGGTGGGTGTGGTGGCGGGTGCGGGGCGGGTTTGGATTGTGGGTTTGGATTGTGGATGGTGGCGGCGGCGGTGCGAGGCGGGTGCGGTTCATCCGATCGCCCTTGCGGACAATTCACCCACAGCACCAGCACCCGGAGTGCAGCCGATCGCCCTTGCGGAAACTTCTCAACGGATGGCTGATTAAATGTTTCCGATGTTCCTGATAGCATCCCCTGATTTATAGGGTGATAAAAGACCTTATTCACCCTCTACAAATCCGAGGTTACTGTTAGTAAATCCCCCGATAATAGGTCTGACAAAAATCACACAACCCCTGATAAACAGTCCTGATAACTATTACATTAGGGGTGATAAACAGTCCTGATAACTATTACATTAGGGGTGATAAACAGTCCTGATAACTATTACATTAGGGGTGATAAACAGTCCTGATAACTATTACATTAGGGGTGATAAACAGTCCTGATAACTATTACATTAGGGGTGATAAACAGTCCTGATAACTATTACATTAGGGGTGATAAACAGTCCTGATAACTATTACATTAGGGGTGATAAACAGTCCTGATAACTATTACATTAGGGGTGATAAACA
>NZ_JAUBQU010000167.1:0-9278 GCF_036701435.1 Microcoleus sp. Pol12A5 | reverse complement strand
CGTTTTTCAAAATAAGATTGCGAGTTAACTTGAGTGAATGTAGAACTCATTTTGGAGACTCCATTAAGGGCATTATTAGTAGATACACCCCGGAGTTATCTTATCAGGCTTGTTTGATTATATATTAACACCAAATTGAAAGATTGTGTACTTTTTAAAATATTTTGATTAATTTATTTGCCTCTGCATTTGCCTGTTACCTCTTGACCAAAAGGGGAATTGGAGCCTCTACCTATGGGAGTAGATCGCCGCAATATTAATCGGGAACATTGAAATAAATCTAGGTTCTATTATCCATTTTTTTTTGACCTTATTTTGCTAAGAGTAGCCTGAGTTGAGGAATGCGGAAATAGTGGAGGTAATTCACCGTCGAATACCTCTTCTTATATTTAGTAGTTTTTATTTGAGTGTGAGTTTTTATGTATAGGCACAATCCACTAAAGTTTCCCTAGCTGTATTTCATCCAAGGGAAAACTGAGTTATGTAGATTTTGAAGAATTCTATATGGCTTGAAGCTGCTAGGTTTGGGATACACCCAACTACTAATTCCCAAGAATTTTGGTCGTATTTACTAACAGTCAAAACTGTCTGATATTAAGTGGGAACCAATGGCTGGGAATGAATTGACTTATCGGCTAGTACGGACACTGTGAGGACTGCCCACCTCACTACAAACGTGATTCAAATTATTCAGCGAATTGATATGATTGGAGATTGAGTCAGATCTAATCGTTGATTTCGATCGCGCCTGCGTCACTAATTACAATTGCATTTGGCCCAGTCGCCCTCGGTACGTTCCATACCCTCCATGAAATCACTCTCCTTAATTAGCAAACCGTCGATCGCGCCCAGCGCCGTTGTTGAGTGTATCACAATGTCGATCGGCATAACACGAACCAAGTCGGCTGTTTTGAGTCAGAGAACTATGCGATTTTGGCAATTGACTTTTGTATGGTTCCAGATAATCTGAAGTGAGGATAACAAAGCCTAATTGCAGTTGGTCGGCGCTGCAATCATAAGTTGTGGGAACTTTGTCAATCTCTCTAAGGATAGAGGCCGATTTTTGAAGTGCCGAGGTAAATTTCTCAATGCAGTCAGATTCCCCAGCCAAATTTCTGGAAACAAAATATCCACCTTCATTGATGCTGGAGTCCTTGAATACAAAGCTTTTGGATGGGGGGTTTGCGTATTCCAAGGCGGGAGTCGTTTCCCTTAAAGAAGTCAACATATTCCGTCCTCCAAAAGTTTGTTTAGCGGTAGATACAGCCTTGGAGTCAGAGCTTCTGAAACTGCCAGCGACCTTGTTTATTTCGCCCATTCTTATTTAACCTATCTATTAGTTTCCCCTATTTGTGCAGCACTGCCATCCGCGATCGCACGGAATTTATATTCTGCGTGTTTTCCCTTAGTTCCGGCAAACACGCAATTACCTATCGATCCGATATCCTATCGGTGATACCACTTTCAAAAAGAATCCAACTGTCAGCCCACGCTTCAAACCTCAATAGTCATCAGTCATTCCTCCATCTAAAATCTAAAATCTAAAAGGGTATGACAGTTAGTTAACTGGCCTCGCAACTGCACCGCTCAAGATTCAGTGGAAGATGGCGGTTTTTTCCCTGCATTGCGAATATTAATAATCTTGTTGAGCGCCTCAAACCAAAAAGCAGCCCCCATAGAAATAGCTATACCGCTTAATATCCAACCAAACAATTTTGCAATCAACGCCGGCCACAATAAATTCCCCTGCTTATCTCGTTCTAAGCTATTCTGTTCGCTCCATCCAAAAGGCAGAGCTACCTGCTCCAAAGCTCGATCGACATCCTGTTGAACTTTTGTCAGACTGGTTAAATTATTTGATTTAGTCTTAGCATTGTTTGCCACCAACTGCTCAGCGTAGAAATTAACAGTCGATCGCAACATCGAATCCTTCGACAACCGATTAATAATATGAATGCTATCAGCATTAGCAGCGACAGCGATCGCAGTTCCGAGCAAAATCGCCACCCCTCTAGCATTCCGCTTGTAAACACCAGAAGCACGCTCCATCGATTGGTCAAACCACATTTCAATTTCTTTCTGAAACCGCTGCAACTGCTCTTGAGTATCTCCGCCGCTTTTTTCAGCGCGCTGCGCTAAAATATAAAGGCTGCGTTTCAAAGATTCTGGCATACTGTCCAAGGTTTCTTGAATTTGTTGATAAATCGGACTCTCCTCTTGGATATCCATAATTTCTGCTACCGTATCTTGACTTTTTTTAACAGTATTTAACAGATTGCTGAAACTCGGTTGCAGTTGGCCCAGCAGCGCCACCCGCTCAATTTTGCTGTCAAAACGAGCCTTGACAAATGCCATCTGCCTCTGAAATTCTCTCCCTGCCAGCTCGGTTTCTGGTAGATAAACCTGAGAATCCTTAATATAAAATCCTAGCTTTTCCGACATCCGATCTAAGCTGTTGTTCAAATTTGCTAAATTGTTTTGATAATCTTCAACAACTCGATTGAACTCCGCAGTCAGCCACCTAAATTCTTGCTCAATAATCGGTTTAGTAGCATCCGGCAAACTCAGATTTTCTCCAATCTGTTGAATTTGTGCTAATTGTAAATTTTTAAATCTTTCCAATCGGGTTTTAGAAATAGAGCTGAGCAAACTAGAAACCTTTAAAGTCTCCAAAAGGCTAGCCGAAAAACACTCTGCTGGAATATAAGAAGGTCCACTGGATTTATTGCCGAAAACATTTTTAGTACCCGTAACTCCGTGGTAAAAATCCCCCATGCGGTGCGTAACAGAGCGGAATCCCTCTGATAAAACCCCTTTCGCTCCCTGATTCAAATCCTTGATAATCGGATTGGCGTAAATCGCATGAGCTAACTGTCCAACTCTCTTAAGTTGCAGGGGATCTTTCGCGCCTTCGCTGCCTCCAGAAATTAGCACTTCGATCGACTTCTTTAAATGTTCCGCCCGCCACTGCCAAACAGTAGCAATCAGTTCCTGAATTTCCGAAGCTAGCAAGCTTAAAGTCAGGTAGATAAAGACTAAGCCAATGATAATATCTATAATTACAGGCAAGTTCATGGTATTTTCCTAGTCGCAAATAACTGCTGTCTAAGTTTACCTGCAGTTTGGGACGCTCAAAACTCTCTTAACTTATGTCAGAAATCTTTCCATTCTTGAACCGCAAACCGAAAAATCGCTGGAATGACAGCTTTACAGACAAACTGTGGATGCTGGCTTTTCTGTTGGCTGCAGTGCTGATTTTCGGGCTGAATCTGGGCGGCGTGGCGTTGCGGGATTGGGATGAAGGCATTGCGGCGCAGGTAAGTCGCGAAATTTGGCGCGGCAACTTAAATTGGCTGTATCCGACGATCGACTCTATGCCTTATTTCAACAAACCGCCGCTGGTACACTGGCTAATCGGGCTGTGTTTTGCAGCAGGCGGTGTCAGCGAATTGACGGCGAGGTTGGTACCGGCGATGCTGACAGCGACTTCAGTGCCGTTGCTTTACGCCATTGGCAGGGAGTTGTTTCCTCCGCGTGCGATCGCCATTTTTTCTGCCCTCGTTTATCTGACGCTGTTACCGGTGGTGCGGCACGGACGTTTGGCGATGTTGGATGGGGCGGTTTTGTGTTTTTTGCTGGGGGCGATGTGGTGTTTGCTGCGATCGCGCCGGGATTTGCGCTACGCTTTGGGCGCGGGGATTGGGTTCGGACTCATTTGCCTCACTAAGGGCGTGATGTTGGGGCTGCTGCTGGCTGCTGTTGGCTGTATTTTTTTGGTTTGGGATACCCCGCGACTCCTCACTTCTGGGTATCTTTGGGGTGGATTCGCGATCGGAACATTGCCAGTAACTGCTTGGTATTTTGCCCAATGGCTGCACTACGGCCAATATTTCATCCACACTAATTTAGTTAACGAATCTTTCCGGCGCATTTCGGAACCTGTAAGCAGTCACAGAGGCCCGCCTTGGTATTATCTTTTAGAAATTTTAAAATTAGCTTCGCCGTGGCAGTTATTTTGGCTACAAGGGCTGCGTTTGAGTTGGGAAAATCGCAGTTTTGCCGGGCCAAAATTAGTATTGGTTTGGACTGGAGTATATCTGCTGGCTATTTCGGTGATGACTACTAAATTGCCGTGGTATGTTTTGCCAATTTATCCAGCTTTTGCTCTTGCTGTTGGCAGTTATCTCGCTGAAGTTTGGGAGCAACTGTGGCTGCCGCCAGAGCCGATCAAAGAGGAAGCAGAAGAACGTTTTGATGCTATTTCTTTGCTGCCTCATCCCGCGATTTTGGCAATGCTGGGTGTGGTTGCTGTCGTGGGTTGCGTGTACTTTAGTGGCTGGGTACGGATCGGGGGACAAATTGCGCCTCCAGAGCGAGATTTGCAGTTAATGCTGATGGTTGTAGGTTTGACAATGACAATGGCGGCCGTGTTGCTGCACCGCAAAGACCGGCAGTTTATATTAGTTTTAATTTGGGGAACTTACCTGACGCTATTGGTATTGGTGGGTTCAGATAACTGGGTTTGGGAACTGGCCGAAGATTATCCGGTTAAGCCGATTGCCGAAATTGTCCGCACAGGAACTCCGGCGGGTCAACAGGTGTTTACTTCTCACCGCTTGGGCCGTCCATCGCTGAATTTTTACAGTCAACGCCAAGTTATTGTCGCCGACGCGCCGACGCTCAAAAAGAAATGGCAAACTCTTCCTCAACCTTATTTTCTGTTAGAAAAACCAGTTTTAAAACATTTAGGTTTGCAGAATGCTGAGATTGTGAAAACAGCCGACGATTGGGTTTTGGTAACTCGAAAATAAGCGTGTTTCCCCAAATTACCGAGGGGCGGGTTCACCAACCATAATCGGCTCAGACCAAAAATCTCGAAAACCCGCCCCCACCCAACGACCAATCCGAATCTACATTTTTGGGATGCAATCGGATATCAGATAAATCTAGGCGATCGGCTGGGTGCGGATGAGTTTAACAACAATTTATACGAGAAACCAACAATCTCAAAAACTCCCTACACAAACTCAACCTTAAAAAGCTTACCCACAAATGTTACACTAAACAAAAGCCTCAGTTAAATGCTCTCTAATAGAACTATGCAACTTACTGAACAACGATACTACTCGATCGAGGAATATCTAGCACTAGAAGAAGCTGCTGACTACAAAAGCGAATACATTGATGGTGAAATATTTCCTATGGCCGGTGGCTCTACCAATCACAATCAAATAGCTGGCAATTTCTATGCCGAACTAAATTTTGCGTTCAAAAAACAAGACTATCGAGTTTTCATGAGCGATGTCCGCTTGTGGATACCCAAAAAGCGCATCTATACTTATCCCGATGTGATGGTAGTATGTGGGGAGCCGGAGTATTATAATAACCGCACCGATACGATTACCAATTCCAGGGTAATTATTGAGGTTTTGTCAGCTTCAACTAAAGGATACGATCGCAGCAAAAAGTTTGAGGGATACCGCACGATTCCCACTCTTGAAGAATACTTATTGCTCGACCAAAATCGGAGATATATCGAACATTTTTCTAAGACGGATGATAAGCGATGGTCGTTTGCTGAGTACAATGAATCGGATGAGACGATCGCGCTTGCTTCAGTATCCTTTGAAATTGCTGTGGCAGATATATATAATAAAGTGAATTTTGAACAAGTAGATCAAGAAATTGCACCTGAAAAATGATTGTATGGGCGGGTTCACCAACCATTTATGTCAGAAACCAACAATATAATAAACCCGCCCCCACCCAACGACTGAGAATAGTTATATTTTGCCCCGATTATGGGGCTTTTTTTGTGCTTATAAATTCTTCGCAACTCGGATTGGTTGCAGAAATTTGAGTTGTAAAAGTTTGTCTTTGGAGTTTTCCAGAGGTTAAAGATTTAGAGCTTTTGGCACTACAGAAGGCTCTGATTTTTTTATTTCTGTTTGCGGTGTCGGGTGGAGTCGAAGCCTCCTTCGATTCCGCATTAATAGAAGACCTCGACAGAATTTGTCTTAGCTACCTATTTCTAGGCAGTGACAATGTAAGTGCCGTAACCCTTCGGCTGGGGGATAGGACGATGCCTTAAGGACGGTTTTCTATGCGGTAGAGGCGTCCCCCAAAATTAGACTATTAGAAATCTAGTCTTTTGTCAACAGCTATTTATGGTTGCCCTTAAACTGTCGCATTAATAGAAGACTTCCACTAATTTTGTTTTAGCGTTTCCATTCAATTAGTTTCCCCAACGAGTGGGGAGCCTTTACCTGTGCAACTTGCCCGTTCGCCCGCCACATAGACGGTGAGTTTCCATTCAATTAGTTTCCCCAACGAGTCGGGAGCCACCACGTCTGGGACAATTACCACAAAAGCTAACGCCTGTGGATTTGTGTTTCCATTAAATTAGTTTCCCCAACGAGTGGGGAGTTCAACCGTGCTTCGGCTCAAGCATTCACTAAACGAATGTTTCCATTCAATTAGTTTCCCCAACGAGTAGGAAGTTACTAACCAGGGCGGCGTTGCTGCTGGTCATAAAACTCTAGAGTTTCCATTCAATTAGTTTCCCCAGCTAGTGGGGAGATGGGAAAAACGTTGGGCAATGATGTCAGTCTGGAAGTTTCCATTCAATTAGTTTCCCCAGCGAGTGGGGAGCTTAAATCCCCCGATCGTTTGGTACGTTCAAGACGTGGAGTTATTTCCATTCAATTAGTTTCCCCAACGAGTGGGGAGCAATTATGGGTCTAGCCGAACCCGGCGTTATTGGCTAAAGGTAGAGTTTCCATTCAATTAGTTTCCCCAACGAGTGGGGAGTCTGCACAAACACTTGAAAACATCAGAAACAAAGCTAATGTTTCCATTCAATTAGTTTCCCCAACGAGTGGGGAGTATTGGGGCTTATAACTGTGCTAGCGTTCCGGTAACGAATTGGGAGTTTCCATTCAATTAGTTTCCCCAACAAGTGGGGAGCGTGTATTGTTGGGTTCACCGATCAAGATACCGTGGTTTAGTTTCCATTCAATTAGTTTCCCCAACGAGTGGGGAGTTCAAAAAAACGAGTGGAAATCTTGCGCGGTAGTGTTTCCATTCAATTAGTTTCCCCAACGAGTGGGGAGCTGAATCAGAAAAATTTAACTACTTGCTGCGGCTGATAAAGTTTTTCTTGTTTCCATTCAATTAGTTTCCCCAACGAGTGGGGAGGAGCTGAATGCAAAGTAATCATTGCCTGCAACGAACCCATCCAGTTTCCATTCAATTAGTTTCCCCAGCAAGTGGGGAGTCTTGGTACACTACCTCTCGACTTAGGAATGAGCCAGTTTCCATTCAATTAGTTTCCCCAACGAGTGGGGAGCGTTAGTAGTGACCAAATTCAAGACGTTATTTTGTTCTGGTTTCCATTCAATTAGTTTCCCCAACGAGTGGGGAGTGAGTTATTCGAGACTGAGAGGGATAAGCATGACATACAGTTTCCATTCAATTAGTTTCCCCAACGAGTGGGGAGAGCAATAATTGGTAATGTGCCTATGATCTTAACGTTTAAGTTTCCATTCAATTAGTTTCCCCAACGAGTGGGGAGAATCTTAAAGTCTTAGGTCTTAAGAATAATAAGATGTTTCCATTCAATTAGTTTCCCCAACGAGTGGGGAGTACGATGAGTCTACATGGCACGAGTGCCTAAAAGACTTTGACGTTTCCATTCAATTAGTTTCCCCAACGAGTGGGGAGCTCTACTATAAAGCCGTGGTTAGCAGCTAACAATAAGTTTCCATTCAATTAGTTTCCCCAACGAGTGGGGAGTCCTCTATGATACACCCAATACAGCGCAAGGTGTCTAGAGGTCATGTGCGAGGCTCAGATATTTTTTGTAGAACTCACACCTGTGTTCGCTCAAAATAATCTCTGAAACCCTTGCCCAGTAATGCTGCGAGGCTCGCGACGGAAAAAGGTCGTTTGAGCTAATTTACCACCAGCCTCGCAACCTGAGCTAAATAATCACTGATCCAGGTGCTTTTGTCACCGATGCCCCCAAACCCAAAACCTCCACCTGTCCCAAAGTATGGTGCGACACCGGATAAAACCGGATGCTGCGTCTAGGTTGATTAACTTTCGCAGCCGTCGCCGGAGTTCTGTAAATCTGGCAGTTGACAAAACATACTCAAAGGTAGAATATTGTCCCCATTTGCCATAACCTTTCAGCAAGTCATGCACTTTTTGCCTGCGCTTGTCAACTCGGATATCGTAGACAACGATATAAAGCGGCATACTTTATCGAATTCTATTTTGTGTTGAATAGGGATGGTAAAGTTTAGCTTCAGATGCAAGTTCAAGAGAAAATTTTTAGTTAAGTTTGTTAGTCCGCCAGGGGTTGAAACCCGGCGAATCCGTAAATCCGTGGCGGATTTATTGGCTTATGTTTGCAGTTCGTAATGGGCGAGCGCAGCTACCAATTCATCATGCACTTTCGCCATCAAACTTGCTGACTTTAACGAAACAAACTTTTGCTGTGAAACAAAATTTAAACAGCCTAAAACCCTAGCTTCCCATTGTTCTCGACTATCAGTATTCCAAGCCTTGAACACATCTTTTTCCTGCAAGCCACGCAAGGAATGAAAAATAAAATTTCTTTCATCTATAGTATTAGCAGCAACTACTTTAATGTGAGAATCTTGATTCCATTTATTTTGATCAGATTTTTCAAGTAAAGTAAATAGTGATTTACCAAACAAACCCACACTATTGTACTGCTCATTTTTATTGGCATTAAACCAAGGCCGTAAATTTTGAGGCAGATTCACATCATGGATATATGCTGTACTTGGTTGATTGGGATTATAGTATTTAATTTGTAGCTTATACTTGTCTAATGCCCATTCTTTGATCGAGCCTTCCACAGCGCGAAAACTGTGAAATAGAGCCTCAACCGTATTACCCTGTCTAAGACGGATAACTCCTAAATAAGCAGCCTCATAGCCAGTCCACCACCACTGATTCAAACGCTCGTTTGCAACAGCTCCCCTAGCTTTGCCAAAATCTTCAAATTTAGCAAAATTCCACTGTACAGCCATTGCTAATAAATCACGGATTTCCAGCAATAGCGGATCGGAAGAATCTTTCCAGTAAGGTTTTAAAATGCGCTCTACTCCCAAATAGTCATAACGACTTAATAGCGCTTTTGCTTCTTGAACTTGCATCCCCTGTAAATAACCCTCTTCTGTCACTCTAGGCAGAAGAAAATAAGAATTCCCTCTCATTCATCAAGTAAGAGAAGGGATTTGGGTAAA
>NZ_JAUBQU010000307.1:0-1179 GCF_036701435.1 Microcoleus sp. Pol12A5 | reverse complement strand
TATAGCAATCGCAAATGGTTTGTAAACCATCAATTATGTATAATGAGGTAGGTGAATCTAAGTAGGAGTCGAAATGTCACCCAATAAATCGTCCGAAAAATTCAGAGAGCATGAAGTCCAAGCTTTATTAGAACTAGAAAGTTTTATTGCCAGTAATCCCAACCCAAGAGAACTAAAAAGAGCCGTAGCTATCCGCATGCTAATGGAAGGTATCTGCCGAGAAACCATTCAAACTATTTTAGGAGTATCATCTCCCTTTATCAGCAAGTGGAAAATCAATTATGCGTTGCTCTTAATTGAAGGATTGCGCTTAAAACATCAAGGTTCGCAGGGACAACTTAAGCCAGAAGAACGAGAGGAAATTCTCCAATGGTTAACCAATCAAAACCACTGGGATTTATCCGCCCTACGAAACTATATAGCCGAGCGGTATCAGATTGAGTTTCAATCTAAAACCAGCTACTATCAACTCTTTAAGTCAGCCGGAATTAGCTGGAAAAAGTCTCAAAAAAAGAACCCCAAACGGGATGAAGAACTGGTCAAAAAAAAGCATGAAGAAATTTGTAAAAATCTGGAAGAACACCGGGAAGCTATAGAGTCGGGAACGCTGGTGGTGTATTTAATTGATGAGTGCCATCTTCTCTGGGGAGATGTCTGTGGTTATCTTTGGGGAAAGCGCAATGAGAGGATAGAAATACCGCTAGTGAATGAAAGAGAAAAACAAACTTATTATGGCGCAATAAATCTTTTAAGAAAACAGTTGGTTCTGCGAGAATATGCGAGTGCAAATTCCGAAAATACGGTCGCTTTCCTCAAGGATTTACAATCTTTAAATCCGGCAGCGCGACATTTGATTATTTGGGATGGAGCTAGCTATCACAGATATAAAGAGATGAAAGCTTATCTAGAAGAAATTAATCTCGGTAAGGAGAAGGATGAATGGCTTTTAACTTGTATATTGTTTGCTCCCAATGCTCCCGAACAGAATCCCGTAGAAGATATTTGGCTAAATGCCAAGACTTGGTTGAGAAAATTTGGGAAGCGTCTGAGTTCTTTTTCCTTAGTTAAATGGTTCTTTAATTTTACCATACAGGAGCAAAGTTTTGACTTTCCCAAGCTACACAAATTTGGTGATTTTGAGCCAACATTCTCATGAAACTACTGCTCGCTCGAACTCTC
>NZ_JAUBQU010000166.1:0-9297 GCF_036701435.1 Microcoleus sp. Pol12A5 | reverse complement strand
TTGTGCTCTTGGGGCTGTTTGGCTGGCAAGCGGTAACAGGCGTGGAAATCCTGCAAAGAATTATCAGCAAAATGTGAGAATTTGAGTAAGATTGCTAATTGCTAATTGCCTTGGGGCGATTAGTGATTAGCAATTAAATTTTCATATTTATATTTAACGTAGAAGGACGAGGCGTCAATTATTTCTCACATAAAATAAAATTTTAATCATTGCTTATAAGATAGCGGTAAGGTAATCTGACACTTCTGTATACAATATAATTTATTCACATTAATTAAGTTATTAGTTATAGATAAAAGATAACATCGTAGCCACAGAAAATCCATACATAAAACTGAGCATTTCCAATGTTGACTTTTTAGTAAAAATGGACTATATTTAATTAAGGAAGGTATGTAGAGTATTAAACTCTTGTTGCAAGATATGGCGCGTGGCGAAACCCTCAGAAAACTATTCAGAAGCTTCTCTCACAATGAAAGAGATGAGTTTTTGGCTGCCGCTAGGGAAATTATTGAAGAAGAAAAAAATAAAAATCATGTCTTACTTGCTAGAGATTTAGAAAAGCTGCTTCTAAACGGCACTGAATACACCAAACCTCTAGCTGCTAATTTGGCACCTTGGAATAAGTTTCCGGAACCTCCTAAAGACAAGGATACTGGACTTTCCTTACTTAATGTACAACGATTCGATCTTACTTGGGATCGCATCGTACTCAGTGAAAAAGTTTTTGATATCCTTCAAGAAATCGTCCTTGAAAACCGCAAGCAAGACATCCTTGTAGCCTATAACCTGAAGCCCAAAAACAAATTGCTTTTCTGCGGCCCACCTGGTTGCGGCAAAACTCAAACCGCAAAAATCCTTTCGAGTGCGTTGGGGCTACCGCTTGTTTATGTAAACTTAACAGCGGTATTCTCTTCTTACTTGGGTCAAACTGCCACTAATCTTCAGAAAATTTTCACCTACATTGAAAACGGTGAGTGGGTTGTTTTGTTCGATGAGTTTGATGCTATCGCCCGCGATCGCGATAACTTAAATGAACACGGCGAAGTCAAACGCCTAGTGAATAGCTTACTACAGCTCATAGATAATGCGACTAATCAAAGTATCTTTGTCGCAGCTACTAATCACGAGAAACTACTGGACAGTGCTGTTTGGCGACGCTTTGATGAAGTTATTTTCTTTGATAATCCAACAGTTGAACTGCGGACGGCTCTTTTGAGTCGCTATCTGTCTGCGATCCGTTATACTGCTATTGATCTATCTAGTTTTGCCGCGAGGCTTGAGAATGCTACTGGAGCAGATATAGAGCGGATTTGCTCTGATGCGATTAAAGCTGTGGTTCTGCGAGGGGAACGTACCTTGAATGCAGATGATTTAGAATTTGCGATCGGGCGTTTTTTAGACAGACAAAGTATAATAGCCAACTCAAAATAATTATTTACGTCTAGACCTAATGGTAAGTAAGTTTGAACATTTGAAATTACCTAGAATAAACATCGAATTACCTCGGCGATCGAAGCCTGGATTTGGCGGTAACAAACGGCCTAATATTAGTGAACATAGTAAGCATTTATTGGGTCAAATTGCCATCTTGACTGAGCCTGTCAAGGAAAAAAATAATCCCTTCCGTCTCGATCCCAAATTAATTTTTAAGCTGAAAATGGCTAAAAAAGGTTATATTTCAGATGATTTGGTGACTCTAACAGGACTTAATTGTTTAGCGCGTGAACCCAACAAAGCTATTGTGGTTTTTTCATCTGATAATCAGCTAACAGAATTCAAAAAAAGGTTAGAAAATTACAGTCAAATTACAGATGGGCCTAAATATGAATATTTAGGAGCAATTGATGACGTAGTTCCTTTAGAACGTGAGGATCGCATTGGTCGTCTATTGGAGCTAAAGCCTGTAGAATCAGATGAACTTGCCGCCTTAGATTTGGAACTGTGGCACACAGGCGATCGCAAAGAAATGAAAAAGTATTTAGATGATATTACCGAAACGCTAGAATACTTGTCCAGTGATACTGCTCCTATGAGAATGAGCGATCGCTACATAGGTGAATACCTATGTATAGCGCGAATTAAAGTCAGTCATGAAGTTTTAGAGTTTTTGTTAGAAGAGAAAATTGTTAAGGAAATAGATCGCCCTCCCCAACCTGCATTTGAAAGCACTGCTGATTATAATCTACCAATTGTTAGTTTTCCAGAAGTTGTTTCCCCACCTGAAGATAATTGTGGCATTCTTGTCATAGATTCTGGCGTACAGCGTGGTCATCCGTTGATTGCTCCAGTGTTGGGTGAAGCTGAAGTATTCCCAGATGCAAACCGCCAATTCATAAAAGGTGGCCCTGACGATGTAAATGGACATGGTACTAATGTCGCTGGAATTGCTATCTATGGAGATGTTGAGAATTGCATTAAACAGCGTTCGTTTGATCCAACAGCTTGGCTATTTTCTGCTCGTGTGACAAACGATGAGAACCAATATGATGAGGATCTTCTCGTAGAAACTCAACTCGATCAAGCCATTCGTGCTTTTGTTGAACAGTATCCCAATTGTAAAGTTATCAATATCTCACTGGGTAACGCTGACCAAATTTACAGAGAGGATCAGAAGCAGTTTCGATTAGCTGCAAAGATCGATGAAATTGCTTATCAATACCAACATAAAAATATTGTTTTTGTAATTTCAGCAGGAAATGCTTTTTATGAAGAGGCCAAATCAGATGAGCAACTACGGATTGATTACCCAAATTATCTCCTGGAAAAGAGCGCTCGAATCATAGATCCCGCGACTTCAGCAATTGCACTAACCGTTGGTTCTTTATCATTTGGTCGCGGTAGCATCACGGAACCTTCTGATGTCCGTCGTCAGGCGATCGCAAAACTACAAGGATACCCTTCTCCATTTACCAGAACTGGCTTTGGAGTGGATGGAATGATTAAGCCCGATGTTGTAGATTTTGGTGGAGATTTAGTATTAGACCTCAGTTATCGAGAAAGTCTGGATCTACCTAAAACCAATATACTGTCAGATAATGTAGCTGGTGTATCTGTTCTGACTTTATCCAAAGATTACTACAATTCTTTGTTTCAGCTATGCAGTGGTACAAGCTTTGCGGCACCTCGTGTTGCTAACCTTGCTGCTCAACTCTTTACAAAATACCCAGATGCCAGTTCTAATTTGATTCGGGCGCTTATTGTCAACTCTGCGGTTCTTCCCGAAGAAATTCCGCCCGAATTTCAATCTAAAGGTAACAATTCCTCAACTCAACAAATTAAAAAGCAGTTAGCAATCTATGGTTATGGGCAGCCTGAACTGCAACGTGCAATGTATTCCGCCGAAAACTATGTTGTTCTATCAAAGGATAATATTTCGATAAAAGTAGGAAGTTTTCATATTTACGAAATTCCCCAGTTGCCATCTGATTTCCTGAAGAAAAAAGGCACTCGTATATTGTCCATTACCCTCGCATTTGACCCGCCAACTCGTCCGACTCGTGGAGACTCATATCTAGGAGTCACGATGGAATTCGACCTTTTTAAAGGCATCGACCGCGAAATTGTTAAAAATGCTTATGAAACGGCTACCAAGACAAGTTTGCCTGATGAGTCCCCAGACAACACAAAAACAAAGTTAAAGGAAAAACATGGCGCTGGTATTGAAGTCACATTGTCTCCTACTTCCACTGTGCGAAAAAAAGGAACAATACAAAGGGGGCAAGTAGAAATTTTTGATCGATCCACAAAATACGATCGAGGAAACATGACCCTAATTGTAAGTTGTAACCGTAAATGGGCAAAACCCGATGAAATTGAAATACAACGTTATGCTTTAGTTGCTTGCATTAGTCATTCCGATCCTACAGTTGATTTATATAATCGTATGAAAATCCAGATAGAACAGAGAGAGAGAATTCGAGGAAGAGTTTAACAGGTGATGGAGTAGTGAGAGTAACCATGAAAAAATAGCATAAGAGACAAGAACAGTCCGGGGCATACTATCAACATAAAAAAGCGGGTTTCTCGTTCTCATCCTTAACCTAAAATTACGCAATCAGGTTAAGAAACCGGCTTTTTGCCTCAGTCTTAAAGAATTAAATTTCGCCACAACCCTCGAAAGGTTTGCCCATCGCCCCACATCTAACAAAAATTAAAAAAGGCGGCACCCAGATTTGAACTGGGGGTGGAGGTTTTGCAGACCTCTGCCTTACCACTTGGCTATGCCGCCGTCACGTCTGAAATTTGACGTTTTCTTATATTACACCAAATCTCGAAAATTTTAACATACCTGTCAAAAATTTCGTGAAGCCCAGCTATCCCGATCGCGCCTGGGTTCCCGAAGGGTAGGGAATCGCCCTTTTTTCCCATATCCCGAAAACCCTTGTGGGAAGGTACTGTAGAACTATAGCAACGACCCGCAACACCAGCCATGACACCAGTTTCTCCCCTACTCGTCGCCCAAATCACCGACACTCACTTGTTTGCAGAGCTCGATCGAGAATGGAAAGGCCTCTCAACAACCCGCACCCTCCAAGCAGTTCTCGATCGCGTGCAACAGATACAGCCGCCGCCCGACTTACTCCTACTCACAGGCGACTTGTCCCAAGACGAAACACCCGAATCCTACCAGCGCCTCGTCTCCCTCATCGCCCCCCTCGGAATACCCGCCTACTGGATACCTGGGAACCACGACAACATCCCAGTCATGGCAGAAATCTTAAATCAACCGCCCCTTTCCCCAGAAAAATCATGGATGCTAGGAAACTGGCAATTTCTATTACTTTCGAGTGTGGAAGCCGGATGCGACGGCGGGCGGCTTTCCCCAGAAAGCTTGCATTGGCTCGACTCTCAACTGCAACAAACCGGCGATCGACCTGTTATCATTGCCTTGCACCATCATCCTTTGCCGATCGACTCTGAAATCATGGATGGAATGATGCTGCAGAATGCTGATGAATTTTTCGCAATTGTCGATCGATACCCTCAAATCAAAATAGTCCTCTGCGGCCACATTCACCAAGAATTTCAACAACAGCGGGGTTCAGTTACCTACTTGGGGACACCCAGCACCTGCATCCAACTTTTACCCAAAAGCCATCCGATTATCCTTGACGAAATCCCGCCGGGATTTAGATTGCTTGAATTGGCGATCGACGGTACTTGGAACACCAGAGTTGAGCGAGTTGCTGCAAAGTCGCCACCAAATTAATATTTTTTAGTCTGCCTAAAATTAGTATCAAATTTACATTCTGTTGTCAATACATCAACAGATAGATTTTTTTTAGCAGCCCCATCTTTTATGATATTTATTAACCATAGATTGCAGACATACGTAAACTAGCGAGCTACGAACATAAATGTCGATCGCAATTTAAAAAAACAGGAAAAACTAAATATATGTCTCAACTCAATGGCGTGATGATGCAGTATTTCCACTGGTACAGCCCCGACGACGGCAGCCTGTGGAATCAGCTAGCGAAATCTGCAAAAGATTTAGCCAAAATAGGGGTTACATCCCTGTGGTTGCCACCCGCCTATAAAGGAACTGGCGGCGGCATGGATGTGGGTTACGGCGTCTACGACTTATTCGATTTAGGCGAGTTCGACCAAAAAGGGTCGGTACGCACGAAATACGGCACAAAAGATGAGTATTTGGCCGCGATTAAAGCTGCCCAAGATGCAGGAATTCGGATTTATGCCGATGTTGTCTTCAACCACAAATTAGGTGCCGATGCAGAAGAAGAAGCCGAAGCCACACCCTTCAATCCCGACAACCGGAATGACACCGTAGGCGAATATCAAAAAATCAAAGCTTGGACGCATTTTACCTTCCCCGGACGCGACAAAAAATATTCTAGTATGGAGTGGCATTGGTGGCATTTTGACGCCATTGATTACAACGTTTACAACACAGAAACCCATGCCGTTTACCTGCTAAAAGGCAAAGAATTCGATCGAGGAGTAGACTTAGAAAAAGGTAATTTTGACTACCTCATGGGTTGCGATTTAGATATGGACAACCCAGAAGTCAGCGGGGAGTTAAAATACTGGGGTGAGTGGTATGTCGATACAACAAACGTTGACGGCTTTCGTTTCGATGCCGTCAAACACGTTAAAGCAGAATTTTTCCAAGAATGGTTGGAACACGTTCGCCACTATGCCCAACGCGACCTATTTGCCGTCGGTGAATATTGGTCTTATGAAGTGGAAGCTTTGCACTACTTCATCCAAGCAACGGATGGTAAAGTCTCCTTATTTGACGCCCCCCTCCATTACAACTTCCACGCTGCTAGCAAAGCCGGCAATAGCTACGACTTGCGAACAATTTTTGATAACACCCTCGTCCAACAGCAACCAACCCTCGCCGTTACCTTGGTTGACAACCATGATTCTCAACCATTACAATCCCTAGAATCTGTTGTCGAGGCTTGGTTTAAACCTCTTGCGTACGCTTTAATCTTGCTGCGAAGCGAAGGATATCCGTGCATTTTTTACCCGGACTATTATGGCGCCAACTATAAGGATACAGCAAACGATGGCAACGAATACGAGATTTGGTTAGACAAACATCAGTTTATTCTCGATAAATTCTTGTTCGCGCGCCAAACTTATTCCTACGGCAATCAGTACGATTACTTCGACCACGCCAATACCATTGGCTGGACGCGACTCGGAGATGAAGAACATCCGGGCGGCATGGCTGTGGTACTCAGTAACGGAGGCGATGGCACCAAGTTTATGGAAGTCGGACAACCGAATCGAACTTATATTGACATCACCGAACACATCAAAGAACCAATCACAACGAATGACGATGGTTGGGCTGATTTTCGGTGTAACGCCGGTTCTGTTTCGGTCTGGGTGCCACAGCCTTAAGAACTGCATTAAAATTGACGTACTCCTCAGCCTAAAGTAGGGTGTGCACTGCACACCTTACCGCTATAATTAGTACATTAAACCACTTTTTACTTTCATGATTTTGATGACAAAAAGTTGTTTGTAGTGAGGACTAAATCTCTCTAGTATTATTTTTATTCTATGCGATCGCGCGAAAAAAATATTTATATAAAAAATATGAAACTTTCAGAAAAAGTTGCCGTTATTACCGGCGGTGGGTCGGGAATTGGTCATGCAGCAGCAATTTTAATGGCCAAGGAAGGCGCAAAAGTTGCTATTATCGATCACATTTTGGAAACGGGGCAAGAAACCGTCCGCCAGTTGGTCAATGAAGGAGGCTGCGGGCTGGCTATTGCCGCAGATGTTGGAGATTCTCAGCAAATGCAAAAAGCGTTTCAAACAATTTTTGACAAATATCAAAGAATTGATATTTTGTTTGCAAATGCGGGTATTAACGGTGTATGGTCGCCGATAGAGGAGATAGAACCCGATGAGTGGGATCGGACAATTAAAACCAACCTCAGAGGAACATTTTTGGCTGTTAAGTATGCTGTTCCTCATCTGAAAAAACAAGGAGGTTCAATTGTAATTACATCCTCGATTAATGGCACCAGAAGTTTCAGGAAAGTTGGTGCCACGGCCTACGCTTGTTCAAAAGCTGCCCAAGTAGCCTTTGCAAAAATGCTGGCGCTAGAACTCGCAGCCTGCCAAATTAGAGTCAATGTGATCTGTCCGGGCGGTGTGCTGACTGCCATTGAAGAAAGCACCGTTAAGCGCCATCTCGATCGCATTCCAGTCGCGCCTGATTCCATTCAAGACATGATTCCTTTGACGGATAATACGGCAGGTTCTAGCGAAGAAGTCGCCCAATTAGTGTTATTTCTGGTATCACATTCCTCCAGCTTTATCACAGGTACTGAAGTGTGGATTGATGGTGGCGGTTCTTTGATTTAAAATCTCAATAGTTTATTTTTATCACTCGGCGGTTGAAACCGCTTCTTGTCAAACGAAGTCCTCCTGCGCGGACTAAGAAATAAGAATTTCTAATGACTAACTCTCCATTGTTTAACAGCCGTTTGCAATGTCTGCGGCAGCCACTTATTGTACTGAGGATAAACAGGCAAACGCTGCACAAGTTGCCATCCCGATACTGCTAAAATTTTTGTTAAAGTTTGGTGTTGCAAGTGAGGATAATCGGGATTAACTTCATCCCGCGGCCCAATTCCTCCTAAATCTCTAGCACCTGCTTCTAAACAAGCCAGCAATATGTCTGGCTGTGCAACTAAATTGGGCGGAATTTGTAGGACAATTTCATCAGGTAAAATGCTGCGGGCGATCGCAATTACTTCCGGCATTTTTGTAGCATCAAAAACTTCACCGTCCCAAATTTGCTGATTTCCCGGACTGTGTGGCTGGAGGATAACTTCTTGAATGTGATTGTAACGCGAATGAATGCGGGCGATCGCCTCTAATGTCTCCACCCAATCGGCCTCACTTTCCCCAATTCCCAGCAGCAAACCAGTGGTAAACGGAATCTTCAATTCCCCAGCCCATTCTAACTGTTGCAGCCGCAGCGCCGGAACTTTACTCGGTGCGTGTCGGTGAACAGTTTGTAACAAATGTGGGGCAAGCTGTTCTAGCATCAGCCCCATCGATACATTCACCTCTTTTAACTGTGCCATCTCCTCAAAGCTGAGCGGCCCCACATTAGTATGCGGCAAAAATCCCAGAGCAAGTGCCAGTTCGCACAAATCGTAAATCCGTTGCAACCAAGCTTTTCGCCGTTGACTGTGAGGATGTACCTCGCCGCTGAGGATCAGAATTTCAATTACACCTTGAGTTTGCAGCAGCAAAAGCTGTTTTTCGGCTTCTGGTACTGTCAGCCAAGGACTTTGCAAGGGTTCGGCCCGAAAATTGCAATAGGTGCAGCGGTTAAAACACTCGTAAGTAGGAACCAGAGTATAAGCAGGGCTGTAGGTGACGGTGCGGGACATTCGTTGGGACTTTTATCGATCGGACTTACGCAACAACATATATCTGTGCAGTGCGAGTTTTGCGGTTGGCGATTGCCGACCTTCATCTATCTTAACACTGACGCAAGCCCGGAATTTCGTCGCCCAGGTAGATTATGAGTATTCTGCATTTGTGGGCGATCGTCCACAAAGTCCACCTTCTGCTTTTAAAAACCCCACAAAGCAAGCTTTCCAGGCTGACATAAGCTCTGGTTATATTTTTTATAAAAAAAACTGTGCTTAGAAGCCCTTTACAAACTGAAATAAAAGCTTTATGTTTATTTACATGGCGGAACACAAAGCCGTCACGAACATTGAAAACCAAATAAAGCAATCATAAACAAATGACAACAACCTTACAGCAGCGCGAAAGCGCCAACGTCTG
>NZ_JAUBQU010000306.1:0-1181 GCF_036701435.1 Microcoleus sp. Pol12A5 | reverse complement strand
AATAATAATGATAATCAAATAGGGGAAAGGGTGAGAGAGTCCGCCTGTGGCGGACTCTCTCACCAGAGCACGATTATCATTATTAATAAGTTGTGCGATCGAGTGGCGTTGCATCACGATCGATAATCATGGCGGGCGATCGATAATCATGGCGGGCGATCGATAGTAATGGCGGGCGATCGATCCCGGGTTGCACCACAAGTACATGGCAGCGTTGCCGCGAGCGAGATCGATGGCGAGCGTTGGTACGATCGAAGGATATAATTGACAAATAATTGAGCGATTGTGTAGGTCAGTAAATATGGCTAAAAGTCAGAAAACCAACCGTGACCACGCCAAAAAAACTACAAAACCGATGGTGGAGGACGAGGAGATTGCCTCACAACTATCGGCGTTACTAACACCGGCGATTACCTCACAAGAAAATTACTACCGCCAACTAGGTTTACGAGGGAGAATTCTTAACCTACCGTTGATGGTAGCAGCGGTATTAACCCTGCTATGGCGAGATGTAGCGGGAGTAACAGAGCTCACAAGAATGCTGGCAAGAGAAGGTTTTTTATGGTGCCGACCTACGACAGTCAGTCAACAAGCTATGTCTCAAAGGTTTCTAAGTTTTCCCGCCACATTATTTGAGGGAGTCTTTAAAAACTTATTGCCAAGTTTAAGAACTGCTTGGTACCAGAGAAAACAACGACCCCTACCAGAAAGCATTCAATTTGCCTTGACCAAATTTTCGAGAATTTGGATAGTAGATAGTTCAACGCTCGAAGCATTGTTTTGCAAGCTCAAAAGCCTGGAATATCTACCTAAAGGGCAGTTGGCAGGGAAAATGGCAACAGTTATAGATTTAATGACCAGGCTCCCGGTTGATATTTGGTTTCAGGAAAACTAAGCGAGCTTCTGATGTTAAGCTTGAAGAAAACATCCTGCAATTAGTACCAACTAAAACCTTACTCTTACTGGATAGAGGATTTTACCATTTTAGCTTTTGGCTCAAATTAATTGAACGAGATATCCATTTAATTACTCGTTTAAAAAAAGGATCGGCCATTCAAGTAGAGCGAGTATTTACCAAAAGTTACGACCTGAAAGATAGTCTGGTACGCTTGGGTTCGGGAACAGCAAGAACTCCATTTATTACCTTGCGTCTGATTGAAGTTCGCTCGGGTAAAACCTGG